>NZ_JBEYFE010000005.1:479791-487158 GCF_040634235.1 Streptomyces sp. NPDC007157 | reverse complement strand
ATCGGGACGACACCACGAGAGCGGAACCACCGAAGGAATAATTCAGTGGTTCACAGCGTCCTCGCTGTGTTTTTCTTCAAAGGAACCTCGCCCCAGCCATGATGGCCGGAGACGGGGTATCAACATATCTGGCGTTGACTTTTGGCACGCTGTTGAGTTCTCAAGGAACGGTCGCTTCCTTTGTACTCACCCTCTCGGGCTTTCCTCCGGGCTTCCCTTCGTTCTTGCGTTTCCGACTCTATCAGATCTTTTTCCGATCCGATTTCCTCGGTGCTTTCCAGGTTCTCGCTCTCGCGTTTCCCTTTCCGGCGGTTCCGACTCTATCAGATCCTTTCGGCGTCTGATTCCCAGTCAGCGGGTGTTGTCTTCGCGGCTGTTGGGCCGTTCCGACGTCTCAAACCTTAGCGGATCCGCTCCGCATTGCCCAATCGGGCCTTAGTGGCTCGACCGGACAGCACAGAGATCCGAAATCGAATTGAATTCGGGCACGCCGAAATCAACCCGGTCGGGAGATCGTACTGATGGTTTGAGTGCCGCTCATGCGGCGGAGGTGCTGTCGCAGAACCGTTACGGCTCCGCGGCAACCCGAAGAACTCTACGGATCGGCCAGGGGGGTGTCAAGTACTCCCTGTCAAGATTTTTTCCCGGCCCCTGCGACCCGGGTCAGTCCAGGTCGGTGAGGCGGCCGCCGGCGTCGGGCTGGGCGTGCTCCACGCGGCGCAGCAGCCTGGTGAGCACCTCGCCGAGCACACCGCGCTCCGCCGGAGAGAGGTCCTGGAGCAGCTCCTCCTCGAAGACGGAGGCGAGGCGCATGGCCTCCAGCCACTTCTCGCGGCCCTCGGAGGTCAGTTCGACGATCACCCGGACGCGGTTGGACTCGTCCCGCTCCCGGGTGACCAGACCCTCGGCGACCATCCGGTCGATGCGGTGGGTCATCGCGGCCGGGGTGAGTCCGAGCCGCTTGGCCAGCTCGCTGGGGCCGAGGCGGTAGGGGACGCCGGAGAGAACGAGGGCCTTGAGGACCTCCCACTCGGCGCTGCTGATGCCGAGGGCCGCGGTCTGGCGGCCGTAGGCGACGTTCATCCGGCGGTTGAGCCGGGACAGCGCCGAGACGACCTTCTCGACCTGGGGGTCGAGGTCCTGGAACTCACGCTGGTAGGCGGCGATCTGTTCGTCGAGTGTCGGCTCGCCGGCGCCGGTGGTGTCGGCCATGCCCGAAGTATCGCACGAACAAGCTTGGCGTTGAAGTCCTTCGGCATGTAGTCTTTAGGTCGAAACTTTAGCTTCTAAGTCTTCAGACTTCATCAGTCTGCTGACTTGACGACCTGAGAGAGGTGAACGTGACCAGGGCGATGGGCGCAGCGATGCGCCGGATCCACGTGGGGAACGCACTCAGCGCGTTCGGGCTCGGCTTCACCGTCCCCTACCTGTACGTCTATGTGGCGCAGGTGCGGGGGCTCGGTGCCATGACAGCGGGGTTCGTGCTCGCTGTCTTTGCCGTGGCCGCGCTGATCGTGCTGCCGTTCGCCGGCCGGGCGATCGTGCGGCGCGGCCCACTGCCGGTCCTTCTCACCGCCTTGGTCCTGGCCGCGACGGGTGCGCTGAGCCTGGGCCTGGCGGGACAGGCGGCGACCGTACTGGCCGCGGCCGCGCTGCTCGGGGCCGGGCAGGCCGTGATGCAGCCGGCGCTGGCGACGATGATCGTGGACTGCTCCTCGACCGAGACCCGGTCGCGGGCGTTCGCGACGCAGTTCTTCCTGCAGAACCTGGGGCTGGGTGTCGGTGGCCTCATCGGCGGCCACCTGGTCGACACGACCCGGGTCTCCTCCTTCACGCTGCTGTTCGCGATCGAGGCGGCGATGTTCCTGCTGCTGGCCGTGGTGCTGTCGACGGTACGGATGCCGCACGCGCCGCGGATCGCGGGCGCTCCTGCCTCGGCCGCGAAGGGCGGCTGGAAGCAGCTGCTCGGGAACCGGGCGATGGTGCAGCTGAGCGTGCTCGGCTTCGTGCTGTTCTTCGCGTGCTACGGACAGTTCGAGTCCGGGCTGAGCGCGTACGGCGTCGAGGCGGCGGGGATCTCCACGTCCGCGCTCGGGACCGCGCTGGCCGCGAACACGCTGATGATCGTGGTCGCGCAGTTCGCCGTGCTCAAGTTCGTCGAGCGCCGGCGGCGGTCCCGGGTGATCGCCGGGGTCGGGCTGATCTGGGCCGTGGCGTGGGTCGCGGCGGGGTACGCGGGGCTGGGGCACGGCAGTCAGGAGATGGCGACGGCCGCGTTCGTGTCGACGTACGCGCTGTTCGGGCTGGGTGAGGCGATGCTGTCGCCGACGGTCGCTCCGCTGGTGGCCGACCTTGCGCCGACGGGGCTCGCCGGGCAGTACAACTCGGCGTTCGCGCTGGTCAAGCAGCTGGCGCTGGCGGTGGGGCCGGCGGTGGGCGGGCCGATGGGGGCCTCGCTGCATGCGCCGTACGTCGTGACGTTCCTGCTGTTCTCGCTGGGGATCAGTGCGCTGGCGGTGCGGCTCGGCAAGCGGCTGACTCCGGCCCAGGACCACCCGTGGCTCGCCTCGAAGAGCGTGGTCGTGGCGAGGGGCGGAGCCGCGGCGGAGTCCGTTTCCGCATAGGGGTGGCCGGGCGGGGGCGCTCAAGGCACTGGGGAGGCACGACTGCCCTCAGCTACGTCGGGTGATGAGCGTGCCCGCGCTGTGGCGCCCCTTCGGGGGCGCGGGGGACTGTGCGACCAGCCCCCACCCGCCCGCACCCGGGACTCGGCCTTCTCCTACCCCTTGGGCAGTACGAACTCGCACCACACCGCCTTCCCACCCCCCGGTGTCCTTCTCGACCCCCACCCCGAGGCGATCGTCGCCACGATCGCGATGCCCCGGCCCGACTCGTCGCCCGGTTCCGCGCGGCGTCTCCTCGGCAGGTGGTCGTCGCCGTCCGTCACCTCGATGATCAGGCGGCGGTCGGTGCGGCGGAGCCGTAGCCGCATGGGCGGGGTGCCGTGCTGGAGGGAGTTGGCGACCAGCTCGCTGGTGGCGAGGACGCCCAGGTCGTGGAGTTCGACCGGAAAGCGCCAGCTGGTCAGCACGCCGGAGGCGAACGCACGCGCGCGTGGCGCCGCTTCGACGCCGCCGAGGAGTTCCAGCGCCGCGTTGCGGAACAGCTCGCCGTCGGGGCCGGTTCGGGCCGGGTGCTGGAGGACCAGGACGGCGACATCGTCGTCGTGGTCGGCCGTGACGCCGGCCGAGCGGACCAGGCGGTCGCAGACGACCTGCGGGGTGCCGGTGGCTCCCGCCAGCGCGCGTTCGAGTGCGGCGATGCCCTCGTCCAGGTCCTCGTTACGGCGTTCCACCAGGCCGTCCGTGTAGAGGACGGCGGTGGAGCCGGGGCCCAGCGGTACCGAGCCCGACGTGTGGATCCAGCCGCCCGTGCCGAGCGGCGGCCCGGTCGGCTCGTCGGTGCGCAGCACGCTGCCGTTCTCGTCGCGGACCAGGATCGGCAGATGGCCGGCCGAGGCGTACACCAGCCGGCCCTCGTTCGGGTCGTGGATGGCGTACGCGCAGGTGGCGATCTGGTTGGCGTCGATCTCGGTGGCGAGGCCGTCGAGGAGCTGGAGGACCTCGTGCGGGGGCAGGTCCAGGCGGGCGTAGGCGCGGACCGCCGTGCGGAGCTGGCCCATGACGGCCGCCGCGCGGACGCCCCGGCCCATCACGTCACCGATGACGAGGGCGGTGCGGCCGCCGCCGAGGGTGATGACGTCGTACCAGTCGCCGCCGACCGCGGCCTCGGTGCCGCCGGGCTGGTAGGTCGCGGCGATGCGCAGGTCGTCCGGCTGTTCGAGTTCCTGCGGGAGGAGGCTGCGCTGGAGGGTCACGGCCGTCTCACGCTGACTGCGCTCACTGGCGCGCAGCCGCTCGGCCGCCTCCGCGTGGTCGGTGACGTCGGTGGCGAAGAGCAGGACGCCGCCGTCGTGGTCGCCGTTCTCCGCGACGGGTGTGCAGGTGAACGTGTAGGTGCGGCCGTCGAGCGCCTTGCGTGACTTCAGCGTGCGGGGCTTGCCGCTGCGCAGGACCTGGTCGAGGAGGGGGAGCAGACCGAGTTCGACGAGTTCGGGCAGGGCCTCGCGGGCGGGGGCGCCCGGGGGTCGTACGCCGAAGGCCGACGTATAGGCGTCGTTGACGTACCCGATGTGGTGGTCGGGGCCGTGGACGAGGGCGACCAGGGCCGGGACGCGGTCCAGGACGTCGCGGGCGGGCAGTTCGTCGACGGCGGGCACACAGGGCGGGTCGTCGGTCAGTTGTTCGACGCGGGCAGCGGGCACGGAGCCTTCCCCCCGTCGGTCCGGGGGGACCGCGTGCTCGGTCCGCGCTGCGGCGCGGCGCTGCGTTCCGGGGAGCCGGGCGCTCCAGCGCGTGAAGTTCACGAATCCTTGCCTCGTGTCGTCGTCTCCGGCCTGCTACGAAAGCGGCCGGGGGCCGGGGGAAGTGGAAGTCCCCCGGTGCAGTTCTGGGGAGAAGCCTTGTGCTCGGTCGCAGGGCAGTCTGGCAGGGTGGCCGTCGGCGGCGACATCCGTCAGACGCCGGGGCGGGCCGTGGAGTTCCTGAGTTCCGTCAGGACGACCCGTTCGAGTCGTCGGAGGGACTGTGAGGAGGCTTTCCACCGGCCGCGAGTTCGAACTCCGCTCGGGGATGTTCGAGTGATCCAAGCGAGACGATCTCCCGTTTGAAGAGTCCGGAGAGGATCCATTCGGCGAGCACACGGGCCTTGCGGTTGAAGGTGGGCACCCTGCTCAGGTGGTAGACGCGGTGCATGAACCAGGCAGGGTAGCCCTTCAGCTTGCGCCCGTAGACCTGGGCGACGCCCTTGTGCAGTCCCAGGGAGGCGACGGAGCCGACGTAGGCGTGCGCGTAGGTGTCGAGGGGTTCGCCACGCAGGGCGTGGACGATGTTGTCGCCGAGGATCCTGGCCTGGCGGACCGCGTGCTGCGCGTTGGGGGCGGTCTCGGTGCCGGGTTCGGCGGCGGTGACGTCGGGAACGGCGGCGGCGTCGCCCGCGGCCCACGCGTGGTCGACGCCGTCGATCGTCAGCTCGGCGGTGCATTTCAGCCGCCCGCGCGGGGTGAGCGGAAGGTCGGACGCGGCGAGCACGGGGTGCGGTTTGACGCCGGCCGTCCACACGAGCGTCCGGGCCGGGAAGCGCTGGCCGTCGCTGAGGACGGCGATGCGGTCGGCGCAGGATTCCAGGCGGGTGCCCAGCAGCACCTGGATGTTGCGGCGGCGCAGCTCGGTGACGGTGTAGCGGCCCAGCTCGTGGCCGACCTCCGGGAGGATCCGGTCGGTGGCCTCGACGAGGATCCACTTCATGTCCTCGGGCTGGACGTTGTGGTAGTACCGCGTGGCGTAGCGGGCCATGTCCTCCAGTTCACCGAGGGCCTCCACGCCCGCGTAGCCGCCACCGACGAAGACGAAGGTGAGGGCCGCGTCGCGGATCGCGGGGTCGCGGGTCGAGGAGGCGATGTCCATCTGCTCGATGACGTGGTTGCGCAGGCCGATGGCCTCCTCGACGGTCTTGAAGCCGATGCCGTGCTCGGCGAGACCGGGGATGGGCAGCGTGCGTGCGATCGAGCCGGGCGCGAGGACCAGTTCGTCGTACTCGAGGAATGTGGCGCCTTTTCGTTCCTCGGGCGTGGCGAGGGTGGTGACCTCGGCGGTGCGCTTGGCGTGCTCGATGGACGTCACCTCGCCGATGACGACATGACATCGGTCCAGAACGCTCCGCAGCGGTACGACGACATGACGAGGGGAAATCGAACCCGCGGCCGCTTCGGGAAGGAACGGCTGGTACGTCATGTAGGGATCGGGGGTGACGACAGTGAGGTCGACCTCGTCCCGCCTGAGCTCCGCCTTCAGCTTCCGCTGGAGCCGCAGGGCCGTGTACATCCCGACGTAGCCGCCGCCGACAACGAGAATGCGCGCACGTTCCTTCACCATCCCATGACGCACCCGTGACTGTTGTTTGTCCACAGCCCCGGCAATTTGTGTGACCGGCGAGCTGCTGTGCCGGGTGCCGGACGCGCGGCCGGGACCGGACGAAAGGGGCCAGGTCAGCGGGGGCGGACGAGGGGGCGCGAAGGCAACGAATCGGGATGTAAGCGACCCGTACTCCGATCGGGGGGCGCTCTGTGCGGAACGCCCCCCTTCTGAATTGACAGCCTCTCAACTATGTTCGTGTGGCGACGGGGTGTAGGGGATGTGGCCGAACGGTCCACGACGGGCGGGTCCGCCCGGTCGACGGTCCATGGATCGGCGACAGTTCCACTCGCTCCGGCCTTCACAGTGCGGGGAGAGTCTCCGGGGGGAGACGTCATTAACCGGGGGAACACAGATGCATATTCAGGACACACATTGGTCATCGGCTTCCGTCCTCGCGACGGGCGGCGCGACGGTGAGCGCGGCGACGGGCAACGGACGCGGCGACGGGCCGCGTACGACGCCGCTGCGGGTGGACGCACAGCGCAATCTGGAGCACGTGCTGCGTGCGGCACGCGAGGTCTTCGGCGAACTGGGTTACGGCGCGCCGATGGAGGATGTGGCGCGGCGGGCGCGGGTCGGGGTCGGCACGGTGTACCGGCGCTTCCCCAGCAAGGACGTGCTGGTCCGGCGGATAGCCGAGGAGGAGACCTCCCGGCTGACCGACCAGGCGCGGGCCGCGCTCGGGCAGGAGGACGAACCGTGGTCGGCGCTGTCGCGCTTCCTTCGGACGTCGGTGGCGTCGGGGGCGGGGCGGTTGCTGCCGCCGCAGGTGCTGCGCGTCGGAGCGCCGGAGGAGGTCGGCGGTTCCGGCGCCCGGGCCGAGGAGACCCGGGTGCCGCAGCAGCGGACGCAGCCGGTCGCCGGTGAGTTGCGGCTGGTGCCGGAGGAGCGGGAGCCGGTGGCCGGCACCGACGACGACGCGGGAGCGGCCGCGCTGCTCGAAGTCGTCGGGCGGCTGGTGGAACGAGCTCGTGCGGCGGGTGAGTTGCGGGCGGATGTCTCGGTGTCCGACGTGCTCCTGGTGATCGCCACGGCGGCGCCCTCGCTGCCGGATCCGGCGCAGCAGGCGGCGGCTTCGTCGCGGCTGCTGGACATCCTGCTGGAGGGACTGCGGTCCCGGCCCTGACGGTGCCCTGGGCCCGGCCGGGCGGCGCGGCGGCATGTGCCGTCGATGGTCGTGGGCGGGTGCGGGTGGACGTGGACTGCGGCTGAGCGCGCCCACGCGGCGGAGCCGCACATCGGCAGGGCCTCGCGCCCCTTGGGCGGGGGGGGGGGGCGCCCCGGTGGGGGGGGCCGGGCCGGGGGGGGGGGGCCCCCCCCCCCCCGCCCGGG
>NZ_JBEYFE010000005.1:289701-479781 GCF_040634235.1 Streptomyces sp. NPDC007157 | reverse complement strand
TGCCTGGAGTTCGTCGCCCGCGCCGACTCCGGTGGCCGAGGCGTGGGCGAAGGCCGCGGTCCGTGCCGCGGTCACCACCCGCCTGTTGGTGCTTCCCCTTCCGGGTGGTCGTCAGCGCACCGCGCCGGCAAGTGCGCTCGGACGGGTGGTACGTCCGTCGCTCCGGGGGCTGAACAAAAGCCAATGTGGCAGTCTGACCCGGTGATTCGGTCGGGTTGGGCAGGCATCGGGGGCGTTCCACGATGAGCGTTGACGGGTGGGACGAGTCCGCCGGTGAGGAACTGACCTCACCGCAGGTGCCCAGTCAGGGCGGGCGGGCCGGTGTACCGCCCGTCGGCGAACCGCCGGAAGGGAACGTTCCGGCACAGCGGAGCGGCAGTGTGCTGCCACCGTCCCGGGAACAGCCGCCCGCCGACACCCAGTTGATCGAGCGGATGCGGGGCGGCGACGACTCGGCCTACGAGGAGCTGTACCGGCGGCACGCGGACGCGGTACGGCGCTATGCGCGGACCTGCTGCCGGGACGGGCACACCGCGGACGACCTGACCGCCGAGGTCTTCGCCCGGATGCTGCAGGCGGTACGCGGCGGTGCCGGGCCCGAGTACGCCGTGCGCGCCTATCTGCTCACCTCCGTACGGCGGGTCGCCGCGCAGTGGATCAAGTCGGCCCGGCGTGAGCAACTGGTCGACGACTTCGCGCTGTTCGCGGCGCAGTCCGCGCGCGGCTCCGAGACCGCCGACGACACCGCGTCCGTCGGCTCCTTCGGAGCGGGGTCGGACCTCGGCGCCGATGTGCGGGCGATGCACGAGGCCGAGCAGTCGATGGCGATGCAGGCCTTCCGTTCGCTGCCCGAGCGCTGGCAGGCCGTGCTGTGGCACACCGAGGTCGAGGACGAGTCGCCGAGCGAGGTGGCCACCCTGTTCGGGCTGGACGCCAACGGCACCCGCGTCCTGGCCAGCCGGGCCCGTGAAGGGCTGAAGCAGGCCTACCTCCAGGCCCATGTGAGCGCCTCCCTCATCGACGACGAGGAGTGCGCCCGCTACGCCGACCAGCTCGGCAGCTACGCCCGCCGCAAGCTGCGGATCCGTGCGGAGCGGGGGCTGCGCAAACATCTGGAGGAGTGCGCCAAGTGCCGGCTGGCCGCCGCCCAGATCGAGGAGGTCGCCGCCGGTATCCCGGCCGTCGTACCGGTCGCGGTCATCGGCTGGTTCGGGGCCGCCGGATACGCCAAGGCGCTCGGGATCATCGCGGGCGGTGCCGGAGTGGGGGCCGCGGGCGCGGCCGCCGCGGCGAGCGGTTCGTCCGGCGGGGCGGGCGGCGGTGCCGGTGGTGCCGCGGCCTCGGAGGGGCTGGGGGCACCGGTGAAGGCCGGTATCGCGGCCGGCGTGATCGCGGTGGCCGCCGCCGCGCTGGCCCTCGCCCTGGTGAACGACAACCACCCGGCCAAGGAGGTGGCCCGCCCCACCCCCTCCGCGCCGGCCGTCGAGCCCGCGACACCCACACCGGCCCCCACGCCACCGAAGCGGGGGCCGCGTCCGGAGCCGGTCGTCCTCGCCCCCGAGCCGACCCCGACGCCCACCCCGAGCCCGACCCCGACGCCGAAGCCCACCCCGAGCCCCGAGCCGAAGCCGACACCCACGCCGGCCCCGAAGCCCACGCCCACCCCCACCCCGACACCCACTCCGCCGCCCGCCCCGGTCGTCTACCGGTGGAGCGAGCTGCGCTACGACATCACCGGTGACGGCACCCGGCCCGAGATGCGGCTCGGCGAGAGCAGCTGGGTGTGGCAGCGGTACGGGGTGACCGTCGCCGGCGAGCAGTACGCGAACGGCGTCACCGTGCACGGCTGGTCCTCCGTCACCATCGACCTCAACCGCGAGTGCACCGCCTTCGACGCGATGGCCGGCGTCGACGACATGACGCTCGGCCTCGGCAAGGTCGCCTTCTCCGTCTACGCGGACGGCGAGCGGCTGTGGCGGTCCGGGACGGTCGAGGGCGGGCAGGCCGCCGTGCCCGTCCATGTGAACCTGGCCGGGCACCGGACCGTGCGGCTGGTGGTCGAACCGGGGACCGGCTTCGACTCGGTGGCGCTCGCCGACTGGGCCGATTCGACGTTCACCTGCCAGTAGCGGCGCCCGTGGGTGTCCCGCCCAGTTCGCGCAGGACGTCCTCCTCGGTGAGGGACGCACCGCGTGAGCGCTCGGCCGCGTAGCGCTCAGGGGGCAGCGCCGCGCGCGCGGCCGCGTCGATCTCCGCGGCGAGGGTGCGCCCCGGCTCGGGGCGGACGCCGCCGGCCCGCCAGTGGTCGGCGGCGGCGAACAGCCGTACCGCGCCCGCCAGATCGCCGAGCCGGGCCAGCAGGTCGGCGCCGACGTCCGCCAGCGCCGCCGTGATCACCTCGGCGCACCGGGCCTCCATCGCCTCGCGCAGCCCACCTGCCAGGATCGGCAGCCCCTGCCGCGGGCCCTGCTCCATCGCCGTGATCAGGGCCTCGACCGCGCGGAACCCCGCCATGAACTGCGGCGGCGGGGTGCCGCCCCGTGTCGCCGCGCGGGCGGCCTCGCAGAACTCGCGCGCCTGGGCCAGGTCTCCCTCGTGCTGGGCCATGTGCGCCCGCAGCAGCGCCACGAACGCCTGCGACTCCGCCACCCCGTACCGGTCGGAGGCCTCGCTCGCCCGGTCCAGGGCGGCCCGGGCGGCCGCCCGGTCGCCGGAGCGGTAGGCGATCTCGGCGAGCCGCGCGATCAGGAACGGCGTCTCGGCGTACGCGCCGACCTCGTGGGCCAGGCGCAGCGCCTCCTCGTACTCGGTCTCCGCCTCCGGGTACCGGCCGCGTGCCATGGCCGCCTCGCCGGCCGCGCTGCACACCTGCGCCCGCATCCAGCGGTCCCCGACCCGCCGGCTGAGGATCCGCAGCTCCGCCAGGTCCTCGTCGACGCCCCGCAGGTTGCCGGGCGAGTCGACCATGACGTGGGTGCGGTACATCAGGGTGACGCCCGTCTCCCAGTCGCCGCCGTACACGCGGCAGTTGGCGACGACGGCGTCCATGTCGGGGCCGACGTCCACCGAGCTGCCCAGGAACCAGGCGGTCAGCGGCCAGATGATGCCCGGCAGCCGGGCGGCCCGGGGACCGCCCGCCTCGAAGGCGGCCCGGACCAGCGCGATGTACTTCGGGGCCCGCTCGTCCGTCACCAGGCCGGCCGAGGGGGACTCGGAGGCCAGGAGCAGGTCGAACAGCCGCAGGTCCATGCGCAGCTCGTACAGCGGGTGCCCGGTGCCGGCGCCCGGAGCGGCCAGCAGCGCGCCCACCGGGTCCGCCGCGTCGGCCAGCGCGCGCAGTTCCTCCGGGCCCGCGCCGTCCGGCAGGGCGTCCCGGGCGACGCCCAGGCGCAGTACCGCGCCCATCCAGGACATGGCCTCCAGGCGGTAGTTCCGCAACCACCAGAACCAGCTGACGGCGAGGACGATCCGGCCGGCCAGCGCCTCGTCGCCCGCGCGCACCGCGCGGTCGAGGGCGGCGCGGATGTTGTCGAGGTCGGTCTCCAGGCGGCGGATCCACGGCAGCTGTTCGCCGGACCGCAGCTTCGGCGCCGCCTCCTCCACCAGCGCCCGCACCCAGGCGCCGTGCCGCCGCTCGGCCGCCGCGCGCAGCCCCGGGACCTCGGCGGCCCGCTCGACGGCGTACTCGTGGATGGTCTCCAGCATGCGGTAGCGCATGCCGCCGGTGCCGTCCGGGCCGTGCGGGGTGGCGACGATGAGGGACTTGTCGACGAGCGCGCCGACGAGGTCGGCGACGGGGCCGGTGCACACGGCCTCCGCCGCCGCGAGGTCCCAGCCGCCGGCGAAGACGGACACCTCGCGCAGGACCGTGCGCTCCCCCTCGTCGAGCAAATCCCAGGACCAGTCGACGACCGCGCGCAGGGTCTGCTGGCGGGGCAGGAGGGTGCGGCTGCCGGAGGTGAGCAGGCGGAAGCGGTCGTCGAGCCGGTCGGCGATCTGCCGCGGTGTCAGCAGCCGCAGCCGGGCCGCCGCGAGCTCGATGGCGAGCGGCAGTCCGTCCAGACGGCGGCAGATCTCGTCGACCGCGGTCCGCTCGCCCGGCGCGCCACGGGCGCCGGGGCGGACGGTGGCGGCGCGCTCCTCGAAGAGCCGGTGCGCCTGCTCGGGGGCGAGGGGCTCGACCGGGCGCACCGACTCACCGGGGACGCCGAGGGGTTCACGGCTGGTGGCGAGGATCGTGAGCCCCGGGCAGTGGGTGAGCAGGGTCTCGGCGAGAGCGGCCGCCGCTTCGATGACATGTTCGCAGTTGTCAAGGATCAGGAGTTGGCTGCGCCGCGCGCAGTACTCGACGAGCAGGGCCGTGGGGTCGGCCTGCGGGGTCGCCAGCTCGTTGGTCATGAGCACGGTCTCGCGCAGACCGAGCGCGCTGACCACCGCGCCTGGCACCGCCTCCGGCCGGTCGAGCGGGGCGAGCTCGACGAGCCATGCCTGCGGGAGCCCGGCGGCGGCCTCCTCGGCGAGACGGGTCTTCCCGGAGCCGCCCGGTCCGGTGAGGGTGACGAGACGGGCCCTGTGCAATTCGGAACGAACCGCGTCGAGTTCGGGTTCCCGGCCCACGAAGGAGGTAAGCCGTGGACGCAGGTTGCCGGTGCGGGGCGGGGGCGCGCCCGGCGGGGTCGGCTCCTGTCTCAGCAACGACGCGTGCAGGGCCTGGAGTTCCGGACCGGGGTCGGTGCCGAGGCCTTCGGCGAGGGTGCGGCGGGCGGTCTCGTACGCGGCGAGGGCGTCCGCCGGGCGGCCGGTGTCGCGCAGGGCGCGGATGAGGAGGGCGTGCAGCGGTTCGTCGTACGGGTGCGCCGTGGTCAGCGCGGTCAGCTCCGGTACGGCGTCGGAGGCGCGGCCGAGGCGGAGGGCGGCGTCGGCGCGGGTGCGGGTGGCCTCCAGCCGGAGCGCCTCGGGACGGGCGGCGGCCGTCGCACGGTCGGGGAGGTCGGCGAGGGCGGGGCCGCGCCACAGGGCGAGGGCCTCGGTGAGGACGCGGTGGGCGGTCGCCGGGTCGGCGGCGGCGAGGGCGGCCGCGCCTTCGCGTACCTGGCGTTCGAAGACGTGCAGGTCGATGTCGTGCTCGGCGGCGGCCAGGCGGTAGCCGCCGGTGGTGGAGGCGACGGTGTCCTTGCCGAGGGCACGACGGAGCCGGCCGACGAGGGCCTGCAGGGCGGCCGGGGCGTCCTGCGGCGGATCGTCGTCCGCCGCCCAGACTTCCTCGATGAGGGTTTCCGGGGTGAGGGTGCGGTGGGGGTGGAGGGCGAGGACGGTGAGCAGCGCGCGCAGGCGGGGGCCGCCGATGGGTATGGCGATGCCCTGGTCGTCAGTCGCCTGGGTCACACCCAGAATCCGGTACCGCACCGGGTCATTGTCGCCGGGTTCGCGAGGATCGGGCACGGGGGTTTCGGAGGCCGGGCGCCGGAGCCGTCGGCTGGGGGCCCATGGTGGGAGCTGGAGCCGTTGCCTGAGGGGTTGCCCGGGGTCGGGGCCGGGTGGCCTGAGGGATTGCCCAGGGTCGGGGCCGGGTGGCCTGAGGGGTTGCCCGGGGTCGGGGCCGGAGGCGGGGGGTTTCACTTACCGGCGCTTGCAGGTTGCCGCTGCGCCCACCCGTGCCGCCCTGCGGCACGATCGCCCGCAGCCGAGTAGGACGCGGCTGGGCAGCGCCCCGTAAGGGGCGCGGGGAACTGCGCGACAAGCCCCCACCGACCCGCACTCCGCTACCGGCCGGCAGCGCAACGGCGGACTCCCGGAGGGTCACGCTCCCGACGCCAACGCCCCCCTCATCGGCCTGATCCCCGCAGGGACCGCACGGGCGCGTGCCGGCGTTCCCGTCCAGCACGTGCCCCGGCGGGACAGCAGGCGGCGGAGCCACAGTTCCAGGGAGACCAGGTCGGCCAGGCCGTCCAGCGGCAGGGGTTCGCCCGCCGCCGCCCCGCGCACCGCCTTGCGGACCACCCGGGCCTCCACCAGGCCCGCCTGCGCCAGCAGCGGCGTCGAGAAGAGGGCGATCAGATCGTCGGCCGCCACGCGCAGCCCCGTGCGGGTGGCCGCCGCGGAGGAGGCGTGCGAGGGGGCGCCCCAGCCCGGCGGGAGATCGGCGACGCCGGCGCCCTCCAGGACCGTGCGGAGGATGGCGGCGCGGGCCCCCGGCCGCACGCGCAGCGCCTCGGGGAGGTCGCGGCAGGCGCGGACCACCTGGTTGTCGAGGAAGGGGGCGTGCAGGCGCTGGGAGCGGATCTCGGCGGCCTGCTCCAGGATCCGGATGTCGGCCGCGTGGCGGGCGAGGACGGCACGCGCGCGGTAGTCGCCGGGACGCTGCCCGGGGCCGACGCCGGAGCGGTTCGCCGCCCCCTGGAGCAGAACCGATACTTCAGCCAGTGCCTCCCCTGTCAGCCAGCGCGCCGCCGGGCCGGGTCTCGCCCAGCTGAGCGCCGCGAGGGACGCGCCCACCGCGCCTCCGGGTTCGTCGAAGCGGCGCCGCAGGAGGCGCTCGGCGAGGGACTCGACGCCCGCGCGGTACGGCGTACGCGCGAGCCGGCGCGCCGCGCTGTACACGCGCGCGGAGACCATCACCGAGCCGTCGGCCTTGGCGAGCGCGGCGACCGGGCGGACCAGGTGCCGGCGCTTGCGGTCCATCAACAGGTCGGCGAGGCGCGCGGGGTGGGCGTCCAGCACCTGGCGGGCGCCGTAGCCGGTGAAGTGGTCGGCGCTGCCGGCGGCGAGGCGGGCGCGGTGTCTGGCGGCGTGCACGAGGGACGGGCCCGGTTCGTCGGTCAGGGGGCCCTCCAGGTCGGCGTACGGGAGCATGTCCTCGCCTCCGGTGACCACCACGTGGTGCAGCCGCGGGTTGGCCGCCAGGGTTCCCGCGCGTTCGAGTTCCGCCTCCCGGCCGCCGACGGCGAGGTCGTTGAAGGTGACCGCGAGGAGGCGCTCGCCGGCGCCCGTGCCGTGGCCCAGGACCGTGCCGGGCATGCCGGGCAGCCCGGCGGCCAGCAGGGCGAGGGTGCCGGAGGCCGGTCCGCCGGACAGGTCGGCGCCGATGCCCGGCACCGGCATCCCGCGCGCCGCACGCCGTGCGGCGGGGCCCATCCCGGGCACCGGACCGGGGTCGATGTCCGGGACGTGCCGGGGGGCCGACAGCCGCGCGCGTACGGCTTCTACGAGCGCGTCCCGTACGGCGTCCACCGCACGGTCGGGGTCGGCGGAGGGGGCCGCGACCGCGAGCGAGGCGACCTGCTCGTACCCGGCGACCTCGCGCGCCCCGGTGCGCAGGATCAGCGCATGCCCCGGCGGAATGCGCCGTACGCCCTCGTACGGGGTCGAGTCGTGCACCGCGGCCGGTACCTCGGGGGCGGCCAGGAGTGCGGCGAGGTGGCCGTAGTCGAGGTTGGCCTCGATCAGGTCGGCGAGCGGCAGCGCGGCCGTGGCGTAGGCCGTACCGCCTGCCCAGGGGGTGTGGAAGACCGGGCGGGCGCCCGCGAGGTCGCCGCAGACGGTGATCCGGCGGCCGACCTGGACGACGGCGGTGTAGCTGCCGGGCCAGGCGGTCAGATGCCGAAGTGCGCCCCCGCGCGCCGTGAAGAGGCCGAGGCGCAGCTCCTCGTCGGTGGCGCCGCAGGTGCCGAGGATGGCGATGCGGTTCTGGGCGTCGGCCTTGATGACGCGCACCTCGTCGGGGCGCCAGTCGCCGACCGCCCAGAGCGGGTCCGGGTCGCCCCACAGCAGCTGGGAGCCGACGGGGTGGACGGTCTCGCCGTCGTGTCCCAGGGCGCCGGCGGAGCCGAGCGTGGCGGCACCGGAGGCGGTGCTGCTCCATCCCACCAACCACCGCATCGACGCCTCCACAGGCTGTGGACAACCATGCACGGTACGAACTGGATCCCCATGCTGCCATGAAGGACGCGCTCCGGAGGGCCGGTGGGGCCGCCTTTGATCCCCGGAAGATTTCACGGAGTTGCCGTGGGACCGGCCCACGCGCGCGTGCCGGGGAAGAGTCGCGGCAGAGCCGCGGGGGGAAGCCGACCGCCGTACGGCACAAGGAGACTGCGACGCGAATGCGCCCCCTGTACGCTCCCCCCGAACGCCCTTCGCGCCCTCAATTCCCGTGGTAGGAGCGTTGATCGCCCGCAAATGGAGGGGGCGATTTTCGGCCAATTCGGCGAGGTCGACGCGGCGGTGCGCACGCTCCGTACATGCTTTGCGCACCGCACGCGTGCGTACTCGAACGCGCACAGTCCGGGAGGCGGGCATCGCCTCCCGGACCGGTCCGCCACCCGCGGGGATTGAGGTGGCGGTGTCCCCCAGCCCACTGGATCCAGTACAGCGGGCCGACCCACGCACCGACCATGGAACCGCTCCCCCGATGGCCGGAGAAGAGCGCACGGACGGGCGCACGGCCACACGGCGGGGGCACGACGCGACAGGCCGTGCACGGTGCGTATATGGGCCGCACTCGCGTACGGACCACAATCCCGCCATCCGGAACAATGCCCCTTAACGCTTGGGATGCGGCGAACTACGCTGGGTTTACGAATGCCGCGTGGTTATGCCACCGCGGCAGCCGTCTGTGTCGAGGGGTGGCGCATGTCCAGGGAGCAACGCGGGCCGAACGAAAAACTCGGCACCGTTCTCGCCCTCGCGGGAATCAGCAACGCAGGACTCGCGCGACGCGTCAACGATCTTGGCGCTCAACGCGGGTTGACTCTTCGCTACGACAAGACGTCGGTGGCGCGCTGGGTGTCGAAGGGCATGGTGCCGCAGGGCGCCGCGCCGCATCTCATCGCAGCCGCGATCGGCCAGAAGCTCGGCCGCCCGGTGCCGCTCCACGAGATCGGCCTGGCGGACGCGGATCCCGCGCCCGAAGTGGGTCTCGCCTTCCCCAGGGACGTCGGACTGGCGGTGCGCTCGGCCACCGAGCTGTACCGGCTCGACCTGGCCGGCCGCCGGGCCGGTTCCGGCGGCATCTGGCAGTCGCTGGCCGGTTCGTTCGCAGTAAGCGCGTACGCAACGCCCGCCTCGCGCTGGCTGATAACCCCCGCCGACAGTTCGGTCGCGCGCGAGGCGAACACCGCCGAGGCCTCCGGCGCACCGCTCAAAGTCGGCCACAGCGACGTCCAGAAGCTGCGGGAGGCGGCCGAGGACGCCAGGCGCTGGGACTCCAAGTACGGGGGCGGCGACTGGCGTTCGTCGATGGTGCCGGAGTGCTTACGAGTGGAGGCGGCACCGCTGCTGCTCGGCGCGTACTCCGACGAGGTCGGGCGGGCGCTGTTCGGGGCAAGCGCCGAACTGACGCGGCTCGCCGGGTGGATGGCCTTCGACACGGGACAGCAGGAGGCCGCGCAGCGGTACTACATCCAGGCACTGCGGCTCGCCCGCGCGGCGGCCGACGTGCCGCTCGGCGGGTATGTCCTGGCATCGATGTCGTTGCAGGCGACGTACCGCGGGTTCGGCGACGAGGGCGTCGACCTCGCGCAGGCGGCCGTCGAGCGCAACCGGGGCCTGGCCACCGCGCGGACCATGAGCTTCTTCCGGCTGGTCGAGGCACGGGCACACGCGCGTGCCGGTGACGCTCAGGCCGCGGGGGCCGCGCTGAAGGCCGCGGAGGGGTGGCTGGAGCGGGCGCGGGAGGGGGACAACGATCCCTCCTGGCTCGGCTTCTACGGATACGACCGGTTCGCCGCCGATGCCGCCGAGTGCTACCGGGACCTGAAGGCGCCGCGCCAGGTGCGACGGTTCACGGAGCAGGCGCTGTCGAAGCCGACGGAGGAGTTCGTGCGGTCGCACGGGCTGCGGCTGGTCGTCTCCGCCGTCGCCGAACTGGAGTCCGGGAACCTCGACGCGGCGTGCGAGCAGGGCGTGCGGGCCGTGGAGGTGGCCGGGCGGATCTCGTCGGCGCGGACGACCGAGTACGTGAAGGATCTGCTGCACCGGCTGGAGCCGTACGGGGACGAGCCGAGGGTGGCGGAGCTGCGAGAGCGGGCGCGGCCGTTGCTGATGGCGCCGGCGTGAGAGGCGCCTGAGCGTCTGCCGGGCTGACGTCCCGTGGCGTGTGCGGGACGCGCGGCGGTCGGCGGCTGAGGCCAGGGGGATCCGCGGGCCGGTGGGGGCTTGTCGCGCGGTTCCCCGCGCCCCTGCCGGGGCGCGGGTCCGTAGCCGTGTGTCGAAGGCGGCCCCCTGCCCTGAAGGGACGCTTCCCCGGCCCCGCGTTTGAAGTCGCTGTCAGTGGCGCAGTGCACTATCGAGCGTGGGAGGTGGTGCAGGTGTCTGCCGGGGTTGCTTATGACTGTGATGTGCTCGTCGTCGGGGGTGGGATCGTCGGGCTGTCCACGGCGTTTGCGATCAGCCGGGCCGCGCCCGGTACCCGGGTCACCGTGCTGGAGAAGGAAGCCGGGGCCGCACGGCATCAGACCGGGCGGAACAGCGGGGTCATCCACAGCGGGATCTACTACCGGCCCGGATCGCTGAAGGCACGGTACGCCGTCAAGGGCGCCGCCGAGATGGTCAAGTTCTGCGCGGAGTACGGCATCGCGCACGCCGTCACCGGCAAACTGATCGTCGCCACCGAGCGGGCGGAGCTGCCCCGGCTGCACGCGCTCGTGCAGCGCGGCCGGGAGAACGGGATACCGGTGCGGGAGCTGGGGGCCGCCCAGATCGCGGAGTACGAACCCGAGGTGCGAGGCCTGGCCGCCATACACGTCGGGACGACCGGTGTCTGCGACTTCGTGGGGGTCGCCCGACAGCTCGGCGAGGCCTCGGGGGCGGAGATCAGGTACGGGGGCCGGGTGGAGCGGATCGACCGGCGGCCGGAGCGGGGCGTGGCCGTGCTCACCTCGCGCGGAGACGTCGTGCGCGGGCGTGTGCTGGTGAACTGCGCCGGGCTGTACTGCGACGAGATCGCCCGGCTGGCCGGTGACGAGCCGGGGATGCGGATCGTGCCGTTCCGCGGGGAGTACTACGAGCTGGCGCGGCGGGAGCTGGTGCGGGGGCTGGTGTACCCGGTGCCGGATCCGGCGTTCCCGTTCCTCGGGGTGCATCTGACCCGGGGCATCGACGGAGGCGTGCACATCGGGCCCAACGCGGTGCCGGCGCTGGCCCGGGAGGGGTATGGCTGGGGTGTCGTACGGCCCCGGGAGGCAGCGGGGACGCTGGCCTGGCCGGGGACGTGGGCGCTGGCCCGGCGGCACTGGCGGTACGGGGGCGGGGAGCTGCGGCGGTCGGTCTCGAAGCGGGCGTTCACGGCGGCCGTACGGCGGCTGCTGCCGGCCGTGACCGATGCGGACCTGGTGCCCGCGGCGGCCGGGGTGCGGGCGCAGGCCGTCCTGCGCGACGGCTCGCTGGTCGACGACTTCCTGATCAAGGAGGGCCCACGGACGGTGCACGTGCTGAACGCGCCCTCGCCCGCGGCGACGGCCTCGCTGCCGATCGGGCGGGAGGTGGCGCGCCGGGCACTGCAGATGCTGGACTCGCTGTGACCCAGGCGGGACCCAGCCATCCGTCTCGCACGCCGTGACCCTGGCGGGACCCGGCCATCCGTCTCGCACGCCGTGACCCAGGCGGCACCCGACCACCCCCGTCCCGCTCGCTGTCACCCGGGCCCGACCCGGCCACCCCGTCCCGCACGCCGTGACCCTGTCGGGACCCCGGCCGCCCCGTCTCGCGCGGGCCGTAAAATCGACTCCACTGTGTCTGACTCGCTCAATGCCCAAGAGACCCCCCGGCCCGCCGAGACCGTCCCCGGCGCCGGCTCCCCGCCCGCTCCCGGTGTGTCCGCCCGGCATACCCGGACCAAGGGGGAGCCGCGGTTCCCGGACGGGCCCAGTGCCGATCCGGCCGGGTCGCACTTCGAGCGGCGGATCCGCAGCTTCCAGCCACGGCGGAGCCGGGTGACCGCCGGGCAGGCGGACGCCCTGCAGCGGCTGTGGCCCAAGTGGGGCCTGGACATCGACGGGCAGCACGTCATCGATCTCGGCGCGCTGTTCGGCAACGCCGATCCCGTCGTCCTGGAGATCGGGTTCGGGATGGGTGAGGCGACCGCGCAGATGGCCGCCGGGGACCCGGGCACCAACATCCTCGCCGTCGACGTGCACACGCCGGGACAGGGGAACCTGCTCAACCTCGCCGACCAGAACGGGCTCTCCCACATCCGGGTCGGCAACGGGGACGCGATCATCCTGCTCCGGGAGATGCTCACGCCCGACTCGCTGGACGGGCTGCGGGTGTACTTCCCGGACCCCTGGCCCAAGAAGCGGCACCACAAGCGGCGGCTGATCCAGCCCGAGTTCCTCGACCTCGCCGCGACCCGGCTCAGGCCGGGGGCGATCGTGCACTGCGCGACGGACTGGGAGCCGTACGCCGAGCAGATGCTCGAAGTGCTCGACGCGCACCCGGCGTTCGAGAACACCCAGGCCGAGGGCGGTTTCGCGGCGCGTCCCCCGTACCGGCCGCTGACCCGTTTCGAGGGGCAGGGGCTGGACAAGGGACATGTGGTGAACGATCTGCTCTTCCGTCGCGTACAGCATCCGGTGCAGCAGGGCGATCAGCACCGACTGGAGTCACCTCGTTAGGGTCGATGCCGTGGCCACCTCCCCGCCGCCGTACCCGCCGTATCCGTCGTACCCTCCGGACCCCACCGGCGCCGGGCTGCGGCATCCTCGCTGGTGGCAGCGGCGCTGGGTGCGGTACGGGGCGCTGAGCACCCTGCTCGCCCTGTCCGGCCTGGTCATCCTCGCGCTGGTGCGGGAGCAGACGGGCACGGAGGGCTTCCTCGTCGGGCTCGGTCTCGCGGTGCTGCCCGTGCCGCTGCTGATAGCCGCGTTCCGCTGGCTGGACCGGGTCCAGCCCGGGCCCTGGCGGAACCTGCTGTTCGCGTTCGCCTGGGGGGCGTGTGCGGCCGCGCTGATAGCGATCGTCGCCAACAGTTTCGCGACCCGCTGGATAGCGACGGCGACCGCGGACCCGAGCAGCGCGGACACGCTCGGGGCGACCGTGATAGCGCCGATCGTCGAGGAGTCCGCCAAGGGCGCGGCCGTGCTCCTGGTCTTCCTGTTCCGCAGACGGGACTTCACCGGGATCGTCGACGGGGTGGTGATAGCCGGGGTCACCGCCACCGGCTTCGCGTTCACCGAGAACATCCTCTACCTCGGTACGGCCTTCGGGACCGACCGGCTGACCGGCGGCACCGGCATCGCCTCCGTCACGGCCGCGACGTTCTTCGTGCGTATCGTCATGTCCCCCTTCGCGCACCCCCTGTTCACCGTCCTCACCGGCATCGGGTTCGGCATCTCCGCGTTCTCCGGGGAAGGGCAGCGGGTGCGCCGCGTGCTCGTGCCGGTCGCCGGGCTGCTGCTCGCGATGAGCATGCACGCGTTCTGGAACGGCTCGTCGACGTTCGGGCGGTACGGGTTCTTCGCCGTGTACGGCATGTTCATGGTGCCGGCGTTCGGGCTGCTGACCTGGCTGGCGGTCTGGACCCGGCAGCGGGAGCTGCGGACCGTGCGGGAGGAGCTGCCGGCGTATGTGTACGCCGGGTGGCTGGGCGCGTCCGAGCCGTTCGTGCTCGGCTCGATGCGGGCGCGGCAGATGGCCCGGGAGTACGCCGCGTACCACTTCGGCAAGCCGGCGGGGCGCGCGGTCGCCGAGTACGAGGCGTACGCGACGACGCTCGCCCTGCTGCGCCGCCGGGGACGGCGGGGACGGGCCGGCGCCGACTTCGTGGTGCGGGAGCGGGAGCTGCTGACGGAACTGTGGAGCCGACGCGAGCTGGTCCGCCCCGCCCTGGGCTACGCGGCCCGCACGGCCGCACCGAAAAGCTGGCCGGTATCCCCGCCGCCGGCGTACGGGGCCCCGGGATGGCACGCGGCTGCGGTGCCGTATCCGTCCTACAACCCGTACCGGAGCTAGTGCAGGCCCCCGGTACCCCAGGGCCCCGGAGGGCTCGGCACCGCCGGAAGAGGCCGCGCGCGGTTGCCGCGGGAAGCCGCGGAAGCCGCGCGGGCCGAGCGCGGGCGCCGCGGGAAACCGCGGAAGGAAAGTGAGCGTCAGGCGGAAGCCGCCGTCAGCTGTGTCAGTTCCTGCTCCGTCAGCTCCAGGTCCGCCACCCCCAGCAGCGCCGGGAGCTGTGCCACCGCGCGGGCCGAGGCGATGGGGGCCGTGACGGTGGGCTGGGCCGCCAGCCAGGCCAGGGCGACCGTGGGGACCGGGGCGGAGTGGGCCTCGGCGATCTCGTCGAGGGCCGTCAGCACCTTCTGGCCCCGCTCGGTCTCCAGGTACTGGGCGGCGCGGCCCGCGCGGGGGCTGTCGACCGTCGTGCCGGGGCGGTACTTGCCGGTGAGGAAGCCGGCGGCCAGGGAGAAGTACGGGACCGCCGCGAGGCCGGTGCGGGAGGCCAGCTCTTGGAGGGGGCCCTCGTAGGTGTCGCGGGAGACCAGGTTGTAGTGGGGCTGGAGGGCGACGTACCGGGCGAGACCCTCGCGGTCGGAGAAGTCCAGGGACTCCTGGAGCCGCTCGGCGGTGATGTTGGACGCGGCGATGTGCCGGACCTTGCCCGCCCGCACCAGTTCGTCCAGCGCGCCGATGATCTCCTCGACCGGGATCTCGGGCTTGTCGAAGTGCGTGTAGTACAGGTCGATGTAGTCGGTGCCCAGGCGGCGCAGGGACGCGTCGGCGGCGGCCTTGATGTTGGCGCCCGACAGACCCGGGTAGTCGGGGTGCTGGCTGACCTTCGTCGCGATCACGACGTCCTCGCGGTTGCCGCGCGCCTCGACCCACTTGCCGATGACGGTCTCGGACTCGCCGCCCTTGTGGCCCTCGATCCAGGCCGAGTACGAGTCGGCCGTGTCCACGAAGTTGCCGCCCGCCGCCGTGTACGCGTCCAGGACGGCGAAGGAGGCGGCCTCGTCGGCGGTCCAGCCGAAGACGTTGCCGCCGAGGCAGAGCGGGAAGACCTCCAGGTCGGAGGCGCCGAGCTTGCGGAGAGAGCGGGAAGCGGGAGAAACGGAAGAAGGGGTCATGCCTCAGTTCAACATCGGCCGCCTGCGGACCGATGCCGCCGCAACGCGAAGTTCTCGTAAAAGCGGAAGGCCCTGGCCGGCCTCCGGGTACACCGAACCGGCAGCCCTGACGTCGGGGGGTTGTCGTCAGGGCCGCCGGGGATCAGTGGGGTCCGTCAGGGGTTGAGGCCCTTGCCGTGCAGCCAGGTCATCGGGTCGATGCCGGTGGCCTGGCCGTTCGGGTGGACCTCCAGGTGGAGGTGCGGGCCGGTGACGTTGCCGGTGGCGCCCACCCGGCCGATGACGTCACCGGTGGCGACCTTCTGGCCGACCTTGACGCCGATCGAGGACTGGTGGCAGAACCACAGCTCGGTGCCGTCGTCCAGGGTGATGATCGTGCGGTAGCCGTACGAGCCGGCCCAGCCGGCCTCCGTGACGGTGCCGCTGTGCACGGCCTTGATCAGCGTGCCGGTGGGCGCCGCGAAGTCGAGGCCGGTGTGGTAGCCGGAGGCCCACATGGAGCCGGCCTGCCCGAAGGTGCCGGTGATCGTGTAAGAGACGACCGGCAGCGTGTACTGCTTGGCCAGCGCGGCGAGCCGCTTCTGCTCGGCCCGCGCCTTCTCGGTGGCCTGCGCCTGCTCCTTGGCGTCGGCAGCCTTGGCGGCCGCCGCCTTCTCCGCCTTGGCCTCCGCGTCGGAGACCGCCTTGTCGGCGGCGGCCACGGCCTTGGCGGTGGCCTTGACGTCGAGCTGGGTCTGCTGCTGCTCGGCCTGGGCGATGATCCGGCTGCGCAGCGCCTCACCGGCGTCGGAGGAGGAGTCCGCGTCGGTGGCGGTGGTCGTCTTGGTGACGCTGCTGAGGGCGGTCTGGGTGGCGTGGTGGCCGCCACCCTCGCCGAGCAGGGAGTCGACGGAGGACGGCAGGTCGGGCAGCGAGATGGAGACCGGCGGCTTGCCGGTGTTGGCGCTGGCCATGCCGCCCGCGCCGACGGCGGCGATGACGCCGACGCCGAGGACCGTGGAGCTGCGGGCGAGCCCGCCGCCGCGCTGCTTGGCGACCCGGTGCCGGCCGCGTACCGGGGCGAGGGACTCCTCGGTGGGGTTCCACTCCTCCCAGGGGCCCTCGTCGGTGCGGTAGCCGCCGTAGCCGTAGGTCTCGGGTTGACGCTGGCTGGGCACGAACGGGGCTGTCGGGGCAGGCCGGTTGGACGCCACGCGGGCGCGCTCCTTTCCTTCCGCCGCCTACCGGGTTAGCTGACGGGTTCGGAGCGGGAAGGTCTCCTACGCGCGTATACCGGCCGATTTCTGCCGACGGCAGCCGTGCGATTCACCCCAAGGTGGTGGTTCCCCGGTTCCCTTGCGGGATTCGGCGCGTGCGCACGGAGCCGTCGCGGGTGACGGCTGGGACGACCGCGCTGCGTTATCGAACGTTAATAGACCCAGCTATCAGATTCCAAGCTGTTCGCCTTGATCATTATGCTTTCAAAGCGTGGACTTACCTGCCACGAACGACCAAAAACGGTCGAGTTGACCATGCGTTCTGTTCGGCTCAGGAGTCACACGCGTTTTGATGGTGACTCAGACGTTATGCGGAGGGCGGCCATCCGTGCACTGTGGGTGACAATCCCCAGTACGGCCCGGTGACCGCGCTCAGAGCCGCCGTACGGCGAGCAGCGCCATGTCGTCCGTCATGCCGCCGCCGGTGTGCCGGCGCACCTCGGCCGCGAGCCGGGCCAGCAGCGGGCCGGGGGCGGTGACGACCCGGCCGGTCAGCCGCCGCTCGAGGTCGTAGAACCGGCCGTGCGCGTCCCGCGCCTCGGAGAGCCCGTCGGTGTGCAGCAGCAGCGTGGCCCCACTCGGGAACGCGTGCTCGGCGGCCCGGTCCGGCCAGACCCCCAACTCGCCCAGCCCCAGCGGCAGCGCGGCCTCGGGCACTCCTACCGGGCTCACCCTGCCGTCGCCGTACAAGAGCAGGGGCGGCGGATGGCCGCGGTTGACGACCCGGACCGTGCCGTCGCCGTGCGGGAGTTCGGCGAGCACCGCGGTGGTGAATCCCTCGAACGCGTCGACGCCGCCGCGCCGGACACCCTCGCGGGCCAGCGCCCGCTCCAGCCGCCCCGCCACCGCCTCCAGCGTGGCCTCCTGCTCGGCGGCCTCCCGGAACGCGCCGATCACCACGGCTACGGCGGCGACCGCGCCCATGCCCTTGCCGCGGACGTCGCCGACGACCAGCCGCACGCCGTACGGGGTGTCCTGGACGGCGTACAGGTCGCCGCCGATGAAGGCGTCCTCCTGGGCCGCCTCGTAGCGGGCGGCGATCTCGAGGCCACCGATCCGCTCGGGGGGCTCGGGCAGCACCGCCCGCTGGGAGGCCTCCGCGATCTGGCGGGCGGAGGCGAGGCGCTGGTCACCGAGGCGGACGATCCGGTTGATGCCGGCGGCGAGGACGGCGACGGTGGCCACCGTCGCCATCTCGGTGACACCGTCCACGCCGGGCAGCAAGCCGAAGCGGGCGTGCACGGCGTAGGCGACGAGGAAGGACACGACGCCGGTCAGGACGGTGGTGCGGAGGGAGGAGAGGGGCGCGGCGATCAGCGGGGCGGCCGTGAAGAAGGGGATCGCGGTGAAGGCGGGCGGGGTGCGGACGTCATAGAAGACGCCGGCCGCGATCAGCAGGGCGGGCAGGAAGCGGGCCAGGGTGCGGACGGCTGCGGACACGTCCTCCTGCGCCTCTCCAGAACCCACGCTACGACTCCCCATATGTCTCATATGCCCAATATGCGCCCGTCCAGATTTGCGGCTGTGAGCGAGCAGGGGCGAGTGGTGTGGACCGGGCGGATGAGTACGGACGGGTGTGATGAGGGACACGTGGAGAACCACGTGCAGGAACACGTCCGACATACGTCCCGGTATACGACTCAGGGCCGGAATCCTTGTTCGGATTCCGGCCCTGGCCTTCAGTAGCGGGGACAGGATTTGAACCTGCGACCTCTGGGTTATGAGCCCAGCGAGCTACCGAGCTGCTCCACCCCGCGTCGGTGAAACCAGCATACGCCATTTGAAGAGCGTGAGTCACACGGGTTGCGGGGAGGTCAGCTCAGCAGGTGCGCGTTCGGGGTTTTCGCCAGCTCCTCGTAGGCGCCCAGCACCAGCACCGCCATCCCCGCCTCCCGCAGCATCCCCGTCCCGTCGGCCGCCTCGACGAAGGTGTCCGGCTCGCGCCACGCCGTCACCACCCGCCGCACCCCGGCCCGGAGGATCAGCTCGGCGCAGGGGTGCGGCCGGGAGGCGCGGTGGGTGCAGGGTTCGAGGCTGGTGTAGACCGTGGCCGTGGCCAGCCGGGGGTCGGCCGGGGAGATCTTGGCCAGGGCCGCCTCCTCCGCGTGGACGACCGGGTCGCCGGCCTCCCGGGAGTGGCCACGGGCCAGTTCCGTGCCGTCGGCCGCGACCACCACCGCGCCGACGCTGAAGGCGGTCCGGGAGGGCGGGCAGTCGGCCGCCAGCTCGCAGGCGAGCCGCAGCCAGTGCCGGTCCGCGGCGGACGCCACCGCACCCGCGCCGGGGGCGGTGGGTTCGTACCGCGTCAGGACGACGTCCCCGATCCGGCGGCTCTCCAGGAGCCGCAGCCGCCCGGCCTGGTACCCGCCCGGCCCGAACAGCCGCGGCGCCTTCGGGTCGCCGACGAAGAGCGGGGCCAGGACCAACTGGAGTTCGTCGGCCAGGCCCTGCTGGAGGAGCTGGGTGTGGACGGTGCCGCCGCCCTCGACCATCAGGCGCCCGACCGACCGCGCCTCGTGCAGGTCCCTCAGCAGCGCGGGCCAGTCGAGGGCGGCGCCGAGGGAGACGACGTCCGCGGCGATACCGAGGCCGCGGATCCGCGTCGCGCCCAGGTCCGTCGTGTACACGACCTTCGCGCCGCCGGTGTGCCAGAACTTCGCGTCCGGGTCGAGGTCGCCGGTCGCGGTGACCGTGACCTTGAGGGGGTACTCGGACCTGCCCGCGGCGGTCCGGGCCGCGCGCCGTCCGGGATCGTTGACCAGCAGCCGCGGGTTGTCCGCGCGGATGGTGCCGGCGCCGATCAGGATCGCGTCGACGGAGGCCCGCACCTCGTCGACGCGGTCGAAGTCGGCCGGGGACGAGAGCAGCAGGCGGTCGGGGCCGGTGTCGTCGAGATAGCCGTCGAGGGAGACGGCGGCGGACAGCAGGACGTAGGGGTACGGCATCGGACGTGCTCACTCCCGAGGGCGACGGGCAGGCTTGGTTAAACTTTGAAACAAACCTACACTGGCTGTATGACGACTCGCTGGCTGACGCCGAAGGAGCAGAGCGCCTGGCGCGCCTACATCTCGGCGACACACCTCCTGGACGATGCGATGGACCGGCAGCTCCAGCAGGACGCTGGCATGCCGCATCTGTACTACGGCATCCTCGTCAGTCTCTCCGAGGCGCCGGAGCGCAAGCTGCGCATGACCGACCTCGCCGAGAAGTCGAAGATCACCCGGAGTCGGCTGACGTACGCGGTGACCCGGCTGGAGAAGGACGGGCTGATCCGGCGCGAGGACTGCAAGTGGGACAAGCGGAGCAGCTTCGCAGCCCTGACCGACGAGGGCATGGCGGTGCTGGAGCGCGCGGCGCCGGGCCATGTGGAGACCGTACGGGCGGCGGTGTTCGACCATCTCTCCCCGGAGCAGGTGGACCAGCTGGAGGAGATCAGCTCGGCGATCGCACGGGCGCTGGAGGGTGACGCGTCGACCCCGCGGCCGACCTCCGACGAGGTTCCCTGGCGGCGGCGGTCGTCGCCCTGTTCCGGCCCCTCGTAAGGCCTCGGCCTGCCGGCAGGTCTCGCGGTGGGGCCTCGTGGATATTCCCGTAAAACCCTGTTGCTTCAAATTTAAAACATGGGTAGGGTTCCAGCGGTGGATCTGCTTCAAATCTGAAGCAGAGGCCGCTAACGTCCTGCACCCGGACACAGGAGAACCCGATGCCCGACTTCCCCGCCGCCACCCAGCGCGCCCGCGTCCGGGTACCGCTGCGCTTCACCGACGGCTACAGCGTCAACGCCGAACTCGTCACGTTCCATGGCCTCACCGACGGCCAGGAACACGTGGCCGTCGTCCTCGGCGACCCCGCGCCCGGCACCCTCCCGCTGGTCCGGCTGCACTCCGAGTGCCTGACCGGCGACGTCTTCGGCTCGGCCCGCTGCGACTGCGGACCCCAGCTGCGCGAGGCCGTCGAGCGCATCGCGGAGCGCGGTGGCGTGCTGCTGTACCTGCGCCAGGAGGGGCGCGGCATCGGCCTCTACAACAAGCTCGACGCCTACGCCCTCCAGGACCAGGGCCTCGACACCTACGAGGCGAACGCCGCCCTCGGCCTCCCCGAGGACGGCCGCGACTACACCGCCGCCGCCCAGATGCTGGCCGCCCTCGGCGTCACCGACCTCGACCTGCTCTCCAACAACCCCGACAAGGCGGAGCAGTTGCGGGGCCTCGGCGTCACCGTCCGGGACCGCGTCCCGACCGGTGTCTTCCGCACCGCGCACAACGTCCGCTACCTGCGCGCGAAGGTCCTGCACACCCAGCACACGCTCCCGCTCGCCGAGCTGACGGAACTCAACGCGGGCTGAGTGGGAAGGCGGGACGACCGGCCGACGCCTGACGGAACGACCGGCCGTCGCCTGGCGGAACGGCCGAACCGTCACGGAGCGCGGCCATCGCGTTCGCCCCGCGCCGGATTGATCAGGCGAGCCAGTCGGTGTAGCGGGTGGGGGCGAGATGGGCGTCCTTGTCGGTGAGGACGTCGCCCTTGACCACGGCGAACAGGCCGGCGGTGGGGTCGGTGACGACGGTGCGGTTGTCGCCCTTGCGGGACAAGGTGAACCGGCCCAGCTCGTCCAGGGTGAAGACGTCGGGTCCGGCGATGTCACGGATGCCGTTGAGCGGGGCGCCCGTGGCGACCTCCGCCACCGCCGCGGCCACGTCCGCGGCGGCGATGGGCTGGATGGGCGTGGCGGGCAGCCGGACGGTGTCGGCGTCGGAGCCCCAGGAGATGACGTCGTCCATGAACTCCATGAACTGCGTCGCCCGGACGATCGAGTAGGGGACCGGTCCGGTCGCGAGGATGTGCTCCTGGAGCGTCTTGGCCCGGTAGTAGGCCATTTCCGGCACCTGGTCCACGCCGACGATCGAGAGGACGACGAAGTGGCCGACGCCGCCCCGGTGGGCCGCGGCCACGAGGTTGTCCATCGAGGTCTGGAAGAAGGCCGGGGAGGCCTCGTCGAAGGTCGGGGAGTTCGTCAGGTTGACGACGACGTCGGCTCCGGCCAGCGCCTCGTCCACCCCCTGGCCGCTGAGGACGTCGACACCGGTGGACTTCGAGTGCGGTACCGCCTCGTGCCCGGCGGCGGTCAGGTTCCTGACGACCTGCGACCCGATGAGCCCGGTGCCGCCGATGACTGCGATCTTCATGGCGTGCCTTTCACGGAGGTTCTGTTCACGAGGGTTATGTCTGGAAATATGACATCCGGACGGTTACATGGGTGGGCCATGAAACAGTCGCGCCGGGTACGGCCCACCCGGTCGCCCGAAACTCGTTCGTCGTCCGTCGTCCGTCGCGCGGCGGCGCTGGCCTCGCCGGCCATGGGAGCACGAGCGCAGTACGTGGTGGTCGAGAACGGCGCCTGGCAGCGGTACTACTCGCACTGGGCCGCCAACCGGGTGGGGACCTGACCCGTCCGCCGGGCTGGTTCGAGACCTTCGAACCTTCCTGGTACGCGGACCCCGAGAGCACCGAGCCCTTGTCCGTCGTCTCCCTGCGCCTGCCCGAGGGAAGCGTTCACGCGTGGGGCAGCGGCCGGGAGCCCATCGAGCACCTCGCCGACGGCTCCGGCCTGATCGACCTGCTCGTCGCGTCGCCGGCCAGGAAGTTGACTGACCGCCACTCCCGAAACACCGCAGCGTCCGAGTCAGCCGAAGCCGACCCGGACGCTGCACGGCAGGTCGGGGATCAAATCCCCCGCCCACCACCTGTAGGCCGTGTGGGACTCGAACCCACAACCAATGGATTAAAAGTCCACTGCTCTGCCAATTGAGCTAACGGCCCAGGCGATGTTGCCTCCCCGAGCATAGCCGGACGGAGCCGTGTCGCCGATCGGGTATCGGGGTGGCGGCCGCGTCGTGAGGCAGAAGTGGCCCGGAGCGTCAGAGATCGACCAGTTTGGCGGTGTCCTCGTGGCGTGCTCTGTCCGGGTTGAGGAACCAGTGCCGGGCCGACACCTGCCACCAGATCGCGGCGAAGCCGAGGACCGCGAGGACGGCCACCGGGGCGTAGTTGAAGGACTTCCAGGTGACCGGGGAGACCTGCGGGAGCATGAAGAGGACGGTGATGACGCCGACCCAGGCCACCGAGATCACGCCGATCACCCCGGACCAGCGGCCCAGATGCCACGGCCCGCGTTCGAACGCGGCGCCCTTCCTGACCCGCAGCAGCGTCGGGATCACGTACGCCACGTACAGCCCGATCACCGCGATCGACGTCACCGCGGCGTAGGCCGTGTAGTTGATCAGGTACGGAAGGCCCAGGGCGAGCGCGGCGAAGGCCGCCAGCCAGACCGCCGCCACCGGAGTGCGGGTACGCGGGCTGACCGTGTGCCAGACACGGGAGAAGGGGAGCGCGCCGTCGCGGGAGAACGCGTAGATCATCCGGCTGTTGGCCGTCACCGACGCCATTCCGCAGAAGAGTTGGGCGCCGATGACGACGAGGAGCAGGAGCTTGCCGGTCGTGGCGCCGAGCGCGTCCAGGAGAATCTGGGCCGGCGGTGCCCCCGTCGGGGACCCCAGTTCCTTGTCGTACGACTGGATCGCGAAGGTGAAGCCGAGGAGCAGGACGAAGCCGGCGATCCACGACGTCCAGATCGAGCGGACGATGCCCCGGGGGCCCGCCGTCGACGCGTCGTGCGTCTCCTCCGTCATGTGCGCCGAGGCGTCGTACCCGGTGAAGGTGTACTGGGCCATCAGAAGCCCGAGCAGGACCACGTACGGACCGCTGCTCCAGCCCGTCCTGTTCACGAACTCGGTGAAGACGAAGGACGCCGACTGGTGGTGGTCGGGGACGAAGGTCAGCACGCCGACGATGACCGCGACACCGACGACGTGCCACCACACGCTGACGCTGTTGAGCAGGGCGACGATGCGGACGCCGAAGGTGTTCAGCAGGCCGTGCAGGAGCAGGATCGCGGCGAAGAGGAGGATCGTGCGGCCCGGGGTCACCTTGAAGTCGAACTGCAGGTTCAGGTAGGCGCCCAGGAAGGACGCGGCGCCGAAGTCGATGCCCGCGGTCACCGCCACCTGGCCGAGCACGTTGAACCAGCCCGTGAACCACGCCCAGGCGGCCGCGCTGCGCGGCGGGGCCAGACGGTGGGCCCAGAAGTAGAGACCCGCCGAGGTGGGATAGGCGGAGCAGATCTCGGCCATGGAGAGGCCTACGAAGAGGGTCATCAGGCCCACGGCCACCCAGCCCCAGGTGATCACCGCGGGACCGCCGGTGATCATGCCGAAGAGGTAGAGGGTGAGACAGCCGGAGAGGACCGAGATGATCGTGAAGGAGACCGCGTAGTTCGAGAAGGCCGACATACGGCGGGCCAGGACCTGGGTGTAGCCGAGCTGGGCCAGCCGCTCCTCGTCGGAGGTCGCTGTGCCTATCGCGTCATCTGTCATGCCCCCAGCGATTCCCTCACCGGGGGCGTGACATGCGTCACAGCATGGCTGAAAACCTTCTGGAACCCACCGGAAACAGGGCTAGAAGAGGCCCTTGTAGCCCTGCCAGCCCGTCCCGATCTTCACCCGGGCCGCGAACGACCCCTTGCCGGTCCCGGTCTGCCGGTACAGGTTGCCCGCGGTGTCCCGCATGACCAGGTCGTTCCTGCCGTCCCCGGTGATGTCCCCGACGCCCACGACCGCGTTGTACGACGAGCCCCACCCGGTTGCGATCTTCACCCGGCCGCCGAAGCCGCCCTTGCCGGTGCCGTAGTACCGGTACAGGTTGTCGGCCTTGTCCTGCGCGACCAGGTCCCCGACCCCGTCGCCGTTCAGGTCCCCGGCGCCGACGACCTTCTTGTACGTCTTCCAGTTGTCGTACAGCTTCACGCGGGCGGAGAGCTTGCCGGTGCTGGTCGCCTTGTACAGGTACACCGCGCCGGTCGCGGAGTTGCGGGCGATCAGGTCGGGGCGGCCGTCCTTGTTCAGGTCGCCGGGCGAGGTGAGGACGTCGTACTGGTTCCAGCCGCTCGTGCCGAGGCTCCAGGACCCCGTCGACGGGGTGAGTGCCGCGCCGCAGTCGGGCAAGTAGGCGCGCAGCGCACCGCTGGGCAGGCGCACCAGTACATCGTTGCAGCGCTCCTCGTTCAGGTCACCGAACGGCACGGCGACCGTTTTCGTCGACCAGCCGTTCCCGGAGACCTTCCCGGCGAAACCGCCCTTGCCCGTCCCCTTCTGGAAGGTCATCGTGCCCGAGGAGTTGAGCGTGAGCAGATCACCGAAGCCATCGGCGCCCACGTGGTCGTGCTGCACCGGAGTCCCCATCTTGACCCGCACCGAGCCGGTCGCCTGGAGCGGCGCCCCGGCGCCGTCGGCGGGGGTGACGGACAGCGTCCACTCGTACGCCCCGTTCGCCACCGGCACATCCCCGGGCGCCTTCCGGTCCATCGCGGACCAGCCCACCGTCAGCGCGCCTCGCGTCTCACCGCCGTCCGCCGTGTCGACGACCTCGCCGGTCGCCTTGGAACGCACGGTGAGCTTCCAGCCGGACGCCGGCTTCGACAACAGCACGCTCGTCAGCGTGTCCGGCGTCGTGTCGACCGTGCGCGGGGCGACGGTCGTCGCGCTCCGAGCGGGCGAGAGCAGCCGCAGGGGCTGCTGGGGCACCCCGGACGGTACGAGACGCACCTGCTCCCTGGCGTCCACATAGGCCGCGTTGGCGCCGGACTCGTCGACCGTCCAGCGCACGTCCCGCTGCGAGACCCCGGTGTCGGGCAGGTCGCCGATCACCCGGCTGACGGGGGTCCCGTCGGCGACGGTCGTCGACACCAGCTTCCCGGCCGCCTTGTCGTGCGTGACGACATACCCGTCGCCGAGCTTGGCCTCGTCGGCCGGGACGGACACGGACTTCTTCGCCGTACGGTCGTACACCCCGGCTCTGTCCCCGCAGTTCCAGTACAGCCAGCGGCCCAGCGCCTGGAGTTCGGTGGGCGCGCAGCCGGCATCGGTGGTGATGGTCTCGACCGTCTTCCGCTGCGTCAGGTCGTACGCCGTGACGGTGCCGGGGGTCGCGCCCGGCGTCCACAGCGTGTCCCCGGAGAGGGCGGCGGGGCCGGGGGTGCGGGTGAGAACCGGGGTGAGGCTGCCGCCGACGATCCCGTAGACGGACTGCCGGTCGGACGTCGTGTGGATCAGGTACGTGCCGGAGGCGTCGGTGATCCGTCCGCCGGCCGGGACCTGGGTCTCCCAGTGCTGACGGGGTTCGGCGACCGTGATCCGGTCCGACCCGCTCGCACCGCGCTGGAGCGACGCGACCCGCCCGCCCGGCATGCCGAACAGCTGCGAGCAGCCGAGGTCCGTCTCCGCGCAGGTACCCAGCCGGGTGGTGATCCCGTCGAGCGAGGTGCGCGCCCCGAACGTCGGCGTCCCGGTCGCGGCGACGGTCCGGGCGAAGGCGTCCCGGACTTCGAGGACACTCGCGTCGCCGACGACCAGCGTCCCCTGGTCCAGGGACAGCCCCTGGATCTTGTACGGCGGCTTGGGCAGCGCCTTGACCTGGGTCACCGTCGGCTCGCCGCCCGGGCCCGGCTGGATGCGCTGGACACCCCAGTCGTCCGCGGCGGCGCCGGTACGGCCGACCACCAGGGCACCGCCGTCGGAGGCGGCGGCGACGCCGCCGTTCGACGCGGGCAGCAGGGTCCTCGAAGGACCGCCGGCGATCGGCTTGGCGATCACCGCCGTACCGGGCTGGGTCAGCAGCCAGTCGCCGACGACCGCGAGGCCCGTCGCGGGCAGCATGCCGCTACCGCCGAGCGTCACCGCGACCGGGGCGGCGGACAGGTCGGTGCGGGAGTACACCTGGACCGTGGGGTCGTTCGTGTTGAAGAGGACGACATGGGCGGGGGTGACTTGCGCGTTGAGGTAGACCTTGGCGGTGGGCGGGGTCCACGCCCGCACCTGCCCCGTGTGCCGGTCGACCATGACCGAGGTGTACGACCCGCCGCCGGTCCGTCCGGCGAGGAAGAGCAGCCCGTCCGCGTCGCCGCCCTTGGGCTGCCCGAGCACGTATCCGTCGGGCACCCCGGTCACCGGCACGTCACGCGTGCTGCCGTCGTCCTGCGGCAGCAGCAGATGCATCTCGCGGGTCACCGTGCCGTTCCCGTCGGGCACCTGCCGGTAGGCGACCGCCAGGTCGGCGTAGGCGGTGAGCAGCGAGAGCCCCTCGGGGGTGTGGATCGTCCGGGTGGTGCCGTCGGCCGCGTTCCACAGGTCGACCCGGCCGTCGGCGTACCTGTACGCGAGGACGTCGCCGCCGGCGGTCGAGTAACTGGTGTAGCCGGACGGGTGGACCACCGGCACCGAGACGCCGGTGGAGTAGCGCGTCCAGACCAGCCCGGCGCCCTCCAGACTGTGGAACACGCCCTGGTCACCGGCGCCGTCGTGGCCGCCGTACGTCGACTTCCCGTAGAGCGCCCCGGACGTGTACGTGCCGCGCAGCGTCGGCGGTACGACCGTCTCCTGTGCGGTGCCGGCCGTCGCCGACGGGGCCGGCAGCAGTGGGCTCAGGGCTGCCGCCAGTACGGCGGTCGCGGCGATGAGGCGCAGGCGTGCAGGGGCATGACGCACCACGAAGAGTCCCTCCCCAGGAACGGAGACGGGTTCGGCGCCGCTCACTCCGACGCCCTCGGCCCCCCGGCCTACCCACCCGTCACACAAGTGTGCTGATCTTACAGGCGCTTCACAGGTTCGCACCCAGCCATTCCGGACGCGTCATGGCGAAGGGCCCGTACGACAGGTCGTCGTACGGGCCCTTCCTCAGCTCACTCGGTGTCAGCCGTTGCGCTTCCAGCGCGGCTTGTCGTCGCGGCGGAAGGAGCTGGAGCCGGAGCCGGTGCCGCGGTGGTCGTCACGGCGGCCGTAGGGGCGGTCGTGGCCGCCGCTGCGGAAGCCCGGACGGTCGTCGCGGTGGTCGCGGTTGAAGGGACGGTCGCTGCCCCGGTGGCCGGACGGACGGTCGTCGCGGCGGAAGCCGCCACGGTCGCCGCCGTCACGACGGTCGTCCCGGCGGAAACCACCCGACGGACGCTCGTCACGACGCTCGAAGGAACGGCCACCACGGTCACCGTCACGACGGTCGTCCCGGCGGTCGTCCCGGCGGAAGCCACCCGACGGACGCTCGTCACGACGCTCGAAGGAACGGGCACCGCGGTCGTCGCGGCGGTCGTCCCGGCGGAAGCCGCCCGACGGACGGTCGTCGCGGCGGAAGCCGCCACGGTCACCGCCGTCACGACGGTCGTCCCGGCGGAAACCACCCGACGGACGCTCGTCACGACGCTCGAAGGAACGGCCACCACGGTCACCGTCACGACGGTCGTCCCGGCGGAAGCCACCGGAGGGACGCTCGTCACGGCGGTCACGGCGCTCGTAGTTGCCCCGCTCGTCGCGCTGCTGACGCGGACGCTCGTACGACGAGGACTCCTGACGGGCCGGCGCCTCGACGGCCGCCTGCTCCGCCACCTCGGCCTCGGCGACGGCCTCGGCGACGGCAGCGGCCTCGGCCACCGCGGTCTCCGGGTCCTCGCCACGCTCGCGGGCGGCACGGGCGACCAGACGGTCGGCCTCCTCGCGCAGCTCCGCGGCCCGGCGCTGCGCCCGCTCCAGCTCCTTGGTGAGCTGGGTGACCTCGCGCTCGGCCTGCTGCGCCGCGTTGCCCGCGGACTCGGCCTGGACCTCGGTCATCGAACGGGCGCCGGTGATCTCGGCGACCTCGGGCTCGAAGGCCGTACCGGAGTTGATGATGTGACGGCCGGCGTCGACGCCCGCGTCCTCCATCAGCCGGAAGATCTGCCGGCGCTGGTGCGGGAGGGAGAGGGAGACGACGGTTCCGGTGCGGCCGGCGCGGGCCGTGCGGCCGGCGCGGTGCAGGTAGTCCTTGTGGTCGCCGGCCGGGTCGACGTTCAGGACCAGGTCGATGCCGTCGACGTGGATGCCGCGGGCGGCGACGTCGGTGGCGACGAGCGCGTTGACGTAGCCGTCCTTGAAGTCGGCCAGCGTCCGGGTGCGGGCGCCCTGGGTCATGCCGCCGTGCAGCGCGTCGGCCTTCACACCGGCGTCGCGCAGCTGCTCGGCGATCCGGTCGGCGCCCAGCTGGGTGCGGACGAAGATGATCGTGCGGCCCTTGCGGGAGGCGATCGCGGCGGTGACCGGCGCCTTGTCCTTGGGCTTCACGATGAGGATGTGGTGGGACATCGTCGTGACGTTGCCCTGGGCGCTGTCGACCTCGTGCGTGACCGGGTCGGTCAGGTAGCGCTTGACCAGCGTGGAGATCTCGTTCTCCATCGTGGCCGAGAACAGCATGCGCTGGCCGCCGGCCGGGATCTGGTCGAGCAGTTCCGTGACCTCGGGCAGGAAGCCCAGGTCGGACATCTGGTCGGCCTCGTCGAGGACGGCGATCTGCACGTCCTCCAGGGAGCAGGCGCCGCGGTTGATGATGTCGCGGAGACGGCCGGGGGTGGCGACGAGGATGTCGACGCCGCGCTCCAGGGCGTAGATCTGGTTGCCCATGGACGTACCGCCGCAGACGACCTTCATCTTCAGGCCGAGAACGTCGCCGTACGGCTGGAGGGCGTCCGCGACCTGCATGGCCAGCTCACGGGTCGGGGTGAGGATGACGGCGCGGGGCCGCTTCTTCTCGGTACGGCCGCCGGCCAGCGTGGCCAGGGTGGGCAGACCGAAGGAGAGGGTCTTGCCGGAGCCGGTGCGGCCACGGCCGAGGATGTCCTTGCCGACCAGGGCGTCCGGGATGGTCGCGGCCTGGATGGGGAAGGGGGTCGTCACACCGTTCTGCGCGAGCTTGCGCACGACGCCCTCGGGGAGACCGAGGTCGGCGAAGGTGATCTGAGGGGTGTCGGTGGTGTCAGTGGTGTCGGTGGTGTCAGCGGTCTCCTCGGAGACCTGGGTCACCAGCTCGTTGTCCTCGTTGTTCTCGGACACGACGAACTGATCAGTACTGGACACGGACATGCGAATGCGAAACCTTCCGGAGTCTCTTCGGCACGCGCCCGTCAACTCCGTGATTCGCTCACGACCGCCTCAATGCGGTCCGCCACGGCAAGGGAGAGTACGCGCCACACGGCGCGCTCTGCGGTGGCGCCGGGCAAATGGGATCAAACGATCTACCACCATACGCACCCAACACCCCTCAAGGCAAACCGCCCCCCAAACCCGCAGCTCACACACCCCCACACCCCTCCGCCGGCCCCTCCCCCGGACCCGCCCCCGGACCCGCCCCCGATCCCTTCCCTGGCCACTCCCTCGGCCCGTTCCCCCGGCCTCTTCCCTCGGCCTCTTCCCTCGGCGGCTTCTTGCGCAGCTCTTCCTCCGCCGCCCAGTTTCTTGATTTCTTGCCCGCCGCGACGGCGCTCGGCCCCCACGGCGCTCTCCGGCGGTGCCGGACCCACCGGTGCTGGTCGCGGCCAAGGCCAAGCGGTCGCTTGTCGCGGCTGAGCCACCGGCGCTCTGCAGGCCGACGGCGACCTACGCCGGTGTGCCGGCCTGCGGTGCCGGTTCCCGTTGCACCAGCTGCGGCCCCGTGTCCTCGTGCGCCGACGAGGACGGCTCGGCGGACGGCGGATCTGTGGCCGGCGGTGGCGGTGTCGGTGAGTCCGGCGGTGGCGTGGGGGAGGCCGCCGGCGGCGTGGGCGACGCCGGCGCCCCCGAAGGTCCGGCCGGCACCCCCGGCGCCACGCTCTTCCCCGGCTTCACCGGCACCGTCGGCCCCGCACTCGCGCCCTTCGTCGGCTTGGCGGACGCCGACCCGGACTCCCCCGGCTTCGGCTTCCCCCCATGCCCCCGCTTCCCGTCGGCCATCTCACCGCCGTACCCCGCGCCGCCCTCGCCGGACACCCCGGAACCGCCGTCGGCCTCGTCGCCGTCCCGGTGCCCTGCGGAGTGCGACGGCTTGGCCTTCCCCGCGTCGTCCCCGACGTTCACACAGCCCGCGGCGGCCGCGACGGCCATCACGGTGACGGCCAGACGGACGGGTACGTACAAGGGGCGCACTGCGGCCACCTCCGGGGGCGAAGAAAGGAGTCAACCTCCCCAACTCCCGCCGCCCACAAGAGGACACGCAACCGAGGCGTCACCCGCACCGGTGCATCACCCGCGTCGAGGCGTCACCCGCGCACAAGGGCGCGCACCGGCCCCGCCGCCCCCGGTTCACCCCTCACCCGTACCCCAGCGCATGCAGCCGCGCGTCGTCGATGCCGAAGTGATGGGCGATCTCGTGGACCACGGTCACCTCGGTCTCCGCGACGACCTCCTCGCGCGACGTGCACATCCGCAGCGTCGGCCCGCGGTAGATGGTGATCCGGTCCGGCAGCACGCCCGCGTACCACTCCCCGCGGTCGGTCAGCGGAGTCCCCTCGTACAGCCCGAGCAGCTCAGGGTCGGACGGGTCGTCGGGCTCGTCCTCGACGAACACCGCCACGTTGTCCATCAGCCGGGTCAGCTCCGGCGGGATCCGGTCGAGCGCCTCGGCGACCAGTTCCTCGAACTCCTCGCGCGTCATCTCCAGCACAGGCCCATTGTCCGGCACAGAACGCCCGTACGAGAGTCACGAACCATCCGGCATCCGGGCCGCGGGCCCCCGCCAGGCGGGCCACGAACCCCCTGGCATCCGGGCCACGAACCCCCGACAGGCGAGCCGCGGGCCGCCGACATCCGGCCAACCACCGTCGCATACGCGCCCGCAATCCTGGGCATACGGCACCAATGGCCCGCGTCCGAGCCCGTGCCCATGCCCGCCTGCCCGATCTGGAACTCGCCCCCGACGCGCACGCACCGCCCGTCTGGATCCGCGTCCTCGGCCTGATAACCGTCGTGGTCGTCGGCGCCTGGCTCGGCCTGCTGGTCGTCGGGAACGTCCGGGCCCAGGTCGGCCCGATGGACACGACGATGACCCTGCGCCCGTCCCTCCACGGCGGCACGAAGATCAACGTCTCCCCGCTGGGCGCCCTCTACCTGGACACCCACTCCGCGCCGGTCCGCCTGGACGTCAACGTCGACCAGCTCGACCCGGTCCGCTCCCAGGCGCTCGTCGACCACCCCGAGCGCCTCGCCGGTCTCCAGGACGAGGTCGCCCAGGACGTCGCGCACGGCACCCTCGACGTGGCCGTACGCTCCTGCGTGGCCGTCGTCTGCGGCGCCACCGCCCTCGGGCTAGCCGTCTACCGCCGCCCGCGCCGTGCCCTGACCGCCGGCGGCCTCGCCCTCGCCCTGCTCGCCACCTCCGGCGTGACCGCGTACGCCACCTGGAACCCCGAGTCGGTCCTGGAACCGAGGTTCTCCGGCCTGCTCTCCTCGGCCCCCGCCCTGGTCGGCAACGCGCGCAGCATCGTCACCGAATTCGACGTCTACCAGAAGGAACTGGCGCGCCTGGTGACCAATGTGACGAAGCTGTACGACGCCACCTCCACGCTCCCCGCCTACACACCGGACCCGACCACCCTGCGCGTCCTGCATGTCTCCGACATCCATCTCAACCCGGCGAGCTGGAAGATCATCGCCTCGCTGGTGGAGCAGTACAAGGTGAATGTGATCGTGGACTCCGGCGACACCATGGACCACGGCACCGCGGCCGAGAACGGCTTCCTGGATCCGATCGCCGACCTGGGCGTGCCGTACGTCTGGGTCCGGGGCAACCATGACTCGAACCTCACCCAGCGCTATCTGTCCCGGATGAAGAACGTGCACGTCCTGGACGACGGCCACGCCGAGACGATCGCCGGGCTGCGCTTCGCCGGGATCGGTGATCCCCAGTTCACGCCCGACCGCTCGGCCGTGCCGGGCGGCGACACGGCCGAGGAACAGGCCGGGGACCGTCTGTCCACGGCCCTGCGGGAGCAGCGGGCGGCCGACACCCCGGTGGACGTGGCCATCGCCCATGAACCGACGGCCGCGCGGATGACGGACGGCGAGGTGCCCCTGGTCCTGGCGGGCCACATCCACCACGAACAGACCGAGGTCCTGCCGCACGGCACCCGTCTGCGGGTGGAGGGCTCCACGGGCGGCAGCGGTCTGCGCGCGGTCGAGGGCAAGTACCCGGACCCCATCGAGGCCTCGATCCTCTACTTCGACCGCGAGACCCGCCGACTCCAGGCCTGGGACGAGATCAGACTGGGCGGTCTGGGCGAGACGACGGCCGAGGTCAGCCGTCACCTCCCCGAAGAGAACCAACCCGGCGCCACTCCCTCCCCCTCGGAGAGCCCGTCACCCTCAGGGAGCACACCGGACACCGCGACGCCCTCGGGGCCGTAAACCGTTTTGGCGATACTCCCCGCCATCCCATATGCTTCTCACGTCCCCGACGCGCTGAGAAGCGCCCAGGCGGGCCGATAGCCCTCATCGTCTAGCGGCCTAGGACGCCGCCCTTTCAAGGCGGTAGCACGGGTTCGAATCCCGTTGGGGGCACGCAAGATCGTGTGCGACACTGTTGCACGCAAAGCTTGGTCCTGTGGAGCAGTTTGGAGTGCTCGCCACCCTGTCAAGGTGGAGGCCGCGGGTTCAAATCCCGTCAGGACCGCTGGGGTTTCACGTGAAACCTCGTGGCTGGGTAGCTCAGTTGGTACGAGCGATCGCCTGAAAAGCGATAGGTCGCCGGTTCGACCCCGGCCCCAGCCACAATGAACAGCCCCTCCGGGATTCCGGAGGGGCTGTTTTCATGCCCCACGGCCTCGCCGATCCGGTGCTCTTCCGACCGGCTCCGGTTTGGGCAAGACCGGGGTGGAACATGGCGTTCCTTTAGGATCGGGCTGCGAACATGACGGCTGCATGCCAACGCTGAGCTGAATCGCCCCAGGCCCCAATCGGTCGTGTCCCCCGGGCTGTTCGCCCCCTCCGGCGTTCTGGTGACCGCACCCGCGAACGCTCCGTGGAGACCTGATGCACAGACCCCGCCCCGCCGTCGGGCTGTCCCTCGCCGTGGTCGTCGTGGCGGGGGTGATGAGCGGCCTGGGCAGCGGGCCTGCGGTGGCGGAGCCAGGGGCCGGCTGGACGCTGTACGTGAACCATGACGTCGCGTGCAGCGACAGCGGGACAGGGACGCAGAGCCTGCCCTTCTGCACCGTGCAGGCCGCGGCGGATGTGGTGGAGCCGGGGGACACGGTGCGGATCCTGTCGCCGGACGACGACCCGTACTCCGGAGCGGTGACCCTGACACGGTCAGGGACCAGTGCCGCGCCGATCACGTTCACGGGGGTGCAACCCGGTTCGGCCAGTTCGCGGGCGGTGCTCTCGTGGCCCGGCTCCGCACCCGCACTGGCGCTGGACGCGGTCCACGACGTGCACGTGGAATCACTGGCCTTCACCAACGGCGGCGAGAACAGCGTGGCGGTGACGGGGTCCAAGGACGTCACCCTCGACCGGCTGGCGATCAACCACCCGGCCCTGTCGGTCCCCGCCACGGGGACCGCGGTCAGCGTGGACGGCACGTCCTCGGGCGTGACCGTGTCACGGAGCTCGATAGGCCCCTCGTACGCGTACGGCGTGCGGACGGAACCGGGAGCCGCGCAGGTCACCGTGACGACCAACGTGATCACCACGATGCGGCAGGGCGGCATCGTGGTCACGGGAACGTCCGACGCGGACGTGACGAGCAACACCGTCCTGGCGCCGTGTGCCACCGGAATCTCGCTGGACGGCGGAAGCTCCGGGGTGGTGGAGAACAACATAGCCATCACCGCGGGGTCGGCGCAGAGCAGCACCTGCCCGACGCCGACCGCTCCGCTCTACGCGGTGTCGGCCGACTCCGCGGGCCAGGTCACCGCCGACTACAACGTGGCGGCGAACGACGCGGGCCCGTCCGCCCCGGCGCGCACCGAGTACTCCTGGGCCGGCACCTCGTACACCACCAGCGCGGCGTTCCGGGCCGGGACCGGGCAGGGCACGCACGACATCGGCGGGTTCTGGGTGACCCCCGGGAACCAACCGCCCGAGCACTCCCCCCTCGTCGACTCCGCCGACGCCGCCGCGCCCGGCGAACTCACCACCGACGCCGCGGGTCACCCGCGGGCCGACGACCCCATCGTCGACAACACCGGCACCGGCACGCCCGCTCCCGACCGGGGCGCCACCGAGCGGCAGGACGTCATCACGATTCCCGCCGACGCCTACCCGTCGAGTGGCGTCGCACCGTTCGACACCTCGGTGAAGACGGACGCCGTCAGCAACTGGGCCAAGGCACTCACGTACTCCGTCGACTTCGGGGACGGCAGCACCCCGGCCACCGGCGCAAAGGGCGCCCCGATCACCCACACCTACACCACACCGGGTCGGTACCTCACCCGCATCACGGTCACCGACAGCGACGGGACAAGTGCGCTCGGCGCCAACTGGACGACGGCAGGTACGACCACGCCGCCGGCCGCGGCACTGTCCGCAGCCGCCGACACCACGAACGACGGCGAGATCAACGCGGGGTCCGCGCAGTTCACCGTTCCGGAACCGGCCGACTCGTGGGAGGTTCTCAGCCGGGTCCTCACCTTCGGCGACGGCAGCCAGGAGAACCTGGGCGACGGCGTCGAACGGACGCTGCACCAGTACCCGGCCCCCGGCACCTACACCGCCACGCTGACGCAGACGGACCGCCTGGGCCGCACCACCACCGCCACGACGGCCTTCCACGCCGCGGACACCTACGTCGCGACGACCCCGCAGCACGACACCGAGAAGACCATCGCCGCCCACGGGGTCCTGAAGCTGTCGGCGGCCACCCTGCGCGCCGACTCCGACGGTGTCGACGCCGCCCAGCTCCAGATCGTCACCAGCGACGCCAAGGCGAACGGCTCGCTCACCCTCTACACCGCCGGCACCACCCGTCCGGGCACCTCCACCATCACCTTCGAGAAGGGCAGGACGGCCCTCAACGAGGCGACCGTGAAGGTCACCCCGACCGGTGCGGTCGACCTCTACAACAGCGGTTCCGGCGCGGTGACGGTCAATGTCGCCACCGTCGGCCTCCAGTCGCACGGCCAGTACGCCGACACCTACCACCCGGCCACTCCGGCCCGGCTGCTCGACACCCGCAACCACACCGGCGGCGTCACCGGCCCGGTGGCCGGCAACCACTCGGTCACGCTCACGGTCGCCGGCGCCCACGGCGTCCCCGCGGGAGCGGAGGCGGTGGTCCTCGATGTCACCGCGACCACCACCAAGTCGGCCGGCAGCCTCGTCCTCTCCACGCACGGCACCACCGGCTCCAGCCTGACCGGCCCGTACTGGACCACCGGGCAGACCGCCTCCGCCCAGATCGTGCTCCCCCTGAAGGACGGCAAGGTCGTACTGCGCAACGCCGGCAAGGGTTCGGCGAACCTCGTCGCGGACCTCGTCGGCTGGTACGGCACCACCGCGGGCGGCTCGGAGTTCCTGCCCACCGCACCCGCCCGCGTCCTCAACACCCGTACCGGCACCGGCAAGGTCGCCAGGCTCGCCGCCCACGCCACCCTCAAGCTCAAGGTCACCGGTGCCCACGGCGTCCCGGCGACCGGGGTGACCGCCGTCGAACTGAACCTCACGGTGCCCTCCCCGTCCGGCAACGGCTACCTTGTCGCCTACGCCGACGGCACACCGCGCCCCGGCGTGTACTCCCTGAACTTCACCAAGGGACACACCGCGGCCAACCGCGCACTGGTCAAGGTCGGCACCGACGGCAGGATCGACCTCTACAACGCCGGCACCGGCCCGGTGGACGTCTACGCCGACCTGCTGGGCGATTACGACGTCTTCCCGGCGGGCTGACCCGACAGGGGGACAGGATGACACCCGAGAACCACGGATTCGAGATCGTCCGGCGCGGCTACGACCGCGCCCAGGTCGACGCCTACCTCGCACTCCTGGCCGCGGGTACGGCCCCGGACGCGCCGCCCGTCTTCGACATCGTGCGCCGCGGATACGACCGGGCCCAGGTCGATACCCGGCTGGCCGGGCCGACAGCGGCCGGCGGACACTCCTGAATCTCCTTGGCGGCGCGGCCCGCCGACGCTAGGTTCTGGCGGGTCGACACGTCACCAGGGTGGGGAAGATGAGCCGGGATCAGGACATACAGCTGGAGAAGGACCGTGCGCGATACGGCCTCCTCGCCGTCGTCGTCAGCAACCTCGCGATCGCCTCGGTCGCGGTCTTCGGCGTCTGGCGGCTCAACGGCAACGAATCCGTGATCATCGGCGTCCTGACCGCGGCCTTCACGGCGGTGAGCAGCATGACCACGGCATACCTGGGGATCAAGGCCGTATCGAACACGGCGCAGTCGATCGCATCGTCCACGGCGGCCCAAGCCGCGGCCACCCAAGCCGCGGCCACCCAAGCCGCGGCCACCCAGGCCCCCGCCGCTCCGGCCCCCGCCGCTCCGGCCCCCGCCGCTTCCGCGGCCCCGGCAGCACCGGTCACGTCCGCCGCCCCGGACCCGGCCACCACGGCCCCTTCCACCACCCCGGCGACCTCCACGGCCGACGCCGGTCCCACCCCGGCCGGCGCCCCTCCCGCCCAGCGCGGCCAGTAGCCGAACCCCGGCCGAACCGCCGGAGGCAAAAGCGTTCGCCATGAATTTCCCCGAGGTGAGATCCTGGACCGCGTATGTCTACGCATCCCGCCCCCGCCCTCGGCGCTCTCGCCCCCCGCCTGACCGAGCTTTCGCTGCGCGACGCGCACCGGCTCGGGCGCAGGCTGGAAGGTGCACGCAAGATCCGTAAGCCGGAGGCCCGGGCCGCCGTCCTCGCGGAGATCGAGGCCGAGGTGGCCAGGGCCGAGGAACGGATGGCCGGCCGACGCGCTGTCGTGCCCGCCGTGTCGTACCCCGAGCAGCTGCCCGTCAGTCAGAAGAAGGACGAGATCGCGGAGGCGATACGCGATCACCAGGTCGTGATCGTCGCCGGTGAGACCGGGTCCGGGAAGACCACCCAGATCCCGAAGATCTGTCTGGAACTCGGGCGCGGTGTCCGGGGAATGATCGGTCACACCCAGCCCCGCCGGATCGCCGCCCGCACCGTCGCCGAGCGGGTCGCCGAGGAGCTGCGCACGCCCCTCGGGGAGGCCGTCGGCTGGAAGGTCCGCTTCACCGACCAGGTGAACCCGGACGCCACCTTCGTCAAGCTGATGACGGACGGCATCCTGCTCGCCGAGATCCAGACCGACCGCGAGCTGCGCGCCTACGACACGATCATCATCGACGAGGCCCACGAGCGGTCCCTCAACATCGACTTCCTGCTCGGCTACCTGGCCCAGCTGCTGCCCAAGCGGCCGGACCTGAAGGTGGTCATCACCTCCGCGACCATCGACCCCGAGCGGTTCTCCCGGCACTTCGGAGACGCCCCGATCGTCGAGGTCAGCGGCCGGACGTACCCCGTGGAGGTGCGTTACCGGCCGCTCCTCGAAGAGGACGCCGAGGACGCCGACCGGGACCAGATCACCGCGATCTGCGACGCGGTCGAGGAGCTCCAGACCGAGGGCAAGGGCGACATCCTGGTCTTCCTCTCCGGCGAGCGGGAGATCCGGGACACCGCGGACGCACTGGAGAAGAAGAACTACCGGTTCACCGAGGTGCTGCCGCTGTACGCCCGGCTCTCGCACGCCGAGCAGCACCGCGTCTTCCAGCCGCACACCGGTCGCAGGATCGTTCTGGCGACCAACGTCGCCGAGACCTCGCTGACCGTCCCGGGCATCAAGTACGTCATCGACCCCGGCTTCGCCCGGATCAGCCGCTACAGCCACCGCACCAAGGTGCAGCGGCTGCCCATCGAGCCGATCAGCCAGGCCAGCGCCAACCAGCGCAAGGGCCGCTGTGGCCGTACCAGTGACGGTGTCTGCATCCGGCTGTACGACGAGGACGACTTCCTCGCCCGCCCGGAGTTCACCGACGCCGAGATCCTGCGGACCAACCTCGCCTCCGTCATCCTGCAGATGACCGCGGCCGGCCTCGGCGACATCGAGAAGTTCCCCTTCATCGACCCGCCGGACCACCGCAACATCCGCGACGGTGTGCAGCTGCTCCAGGAACTGGGCGCCCTGAACCCGGACGAGAAGGACACCCGCAAGCGGCTCACCGACTCCGGCCGCAAGCTCGCCCAGCTGCCCGTCGACCCGCGCCTGGCACGCATGGTCCTGGAGGCCGACAAGAACGGCTGCGTCCGTGAGGTCATGGTCATCGCCGCCGCGCTCTCCATCCAGGATCCGCGCGAACGCCCTGCCGACAAGCAGACCCAGGCAGACCAGCAGCACGCCCGCTTCCGCGACGAGACCAGCGACTTCCTCGCCTTCCTCAACCTCTGGAAGTACATCCGCGAACAGCAGCGCGAACGCGGCTCGTCGTCCTTCCGGCGGATGTGCAAGCAGGAGTTCCTGAACTTCCTGCGCATCCGGGAGTGGCAGGACATCTACACCCAGCTGCGCACGGTCGCCAAGCAGATGGGCATCCACCTCAACGAGGAGGACGCCCCCGGCGACCGCGTCCATGTCTCGCTGCTCGCGGGTCTGCTCTCGCACATCGGCATGAAGGACGTGAAGGACGGCGCGAAGAACGAGTACCTCGGCGCCCGCAGCGCCAAGTTCGCGATCTTCCCCGGCTCGGCGCTCTTCAAAAAGACTCCCCGGTTTGTGATGTCGGCCGAGCTGGTGGAGACCTCGCGCCTCTGGGCCCGGGTCAACGCCAAGATCGAGCCCGAATGGGTCGAACCCCTCGCCGAGCACCTCCTCAAGCGGACCTACAGCGAACCGCACTGGGAGAAGGACCAGGCGGCCGTGCTGGCGTTCGAGAAGGTCACGCTGTACGGCGTGCCGATCATCGCCCAGCGGAAGGTCAACTACGGCCGGATCGACCCCGAGACCAGCCGCGAGCTTTTCATTCGCAACGCGCTGGTCGAGGGCGACTGGCGGACCCACCACAAGTTCTTCGCGGACAACCGAAGACTCCTCAGCGAGGTCGAGGAGCTGGAGCACCGGGCCCGGCGCCGGGACATCGTCGTGGACGACGACACGCTCTTCGACTTCTACGAGCAGCGGGTGCCCGAACACGTCGTCTCCGGCGCACACTTCGACTCCTGGTGGAAGCACAAGCGCCAGGAGCAGCCGGAGTACCTCGACTTCGAGCGCGAGATGCTCATCCGGGAGTCGGCGGAGGCGGTCACCAAGGCCGACTATCCGGACTCCTGGCAGCAGGGGCAGCTCAAGTTCCGGGTGACGTACCAGTTCGAGCCGGGCGCGGACGCCGACGGTGTGACCCTGCACATCCCGCTCCAGGTCCTCAACCAGGTCAGGGACGAGGGCTTCGACTGGCAGATCCCGGGCCTCAGGGAAGAGGTCGTCACGGAACTGATCCGGTCCCTGCCCAAGCCGATCCGCCGCAACTACGTCCCGGCACCGAACTTCGCCAAGCGCTTCCTGGACACGGCGGTCCCCCTCCAGGAGCCCCTGGCCACGACCATGGCCCGCGAGCTGAAGCGGATGGTCGGGGTGCCCTTCGAGGCCGAGGACTTCGACTGGGCGAAGGTCCCGGACCATCTGAAGATCACCTTCAGGATCGTCGACGAACGGCGCCGGAAGCTGGCCGAGGACAAGGACCTGGAGGCGCTGAAGCTCCGGCTGAAGCCGAAGGCCCGCCAGGCCATCTCGCAGGCCGCCGCGGCCACCGCGGAGCGCGAGGGCGGCGAGTCGCTGGAGCGCACTGGCCTCACGGACTGGTCGATCGGCTCCCTCACGCGCGTCTTCGAGACCCGCCGGGCCGGCCAGCCGGTGAAGGCGTATCCGGCGCTCGTCGACGACGGCGACACGGTCTCGGTCCGCCTCTTCGACACCGAGGAGGAGCAGGCCGAGGCGATGTGGAAGGGCACGCGCAGGCTGATCCTCCGCAACATCCCGGTCAATCCCGCGAAGTTCGCCTCGGAGAAGCTCACCAACGCCCAGAAGCTGGCACTGTCCGCCAACCCGCACGGCACGATCCAGGCCCTGTTCGACGACTGCGCGATGGCGGCGGCGGACAAGCTGATCGCCGACTTCGGGGGGCCGGTGTGGGACGAGGAGTCGTACCGGAAGCTGTACGACAAGGTGCGCGCCGAGATCGTCGACACGACGGTCCGTACGGTCGGTCAGGTGCAGCAGGTACTGGCCGCCTGGCAGGCCTGTGAGCGCCGTCTGAAGGCCGTGGGGAGCCCCGCGCTGCTGGCAAACCTGACGGACGTCCGCAAGCAGCTGGACGCCCTGGTGAAGCCGGGCTTCGTGACGTGGGCCGGTATACGACGGCTCCCCGACCTCATGCGCTACCTGGTGGCCGCCGACCGGCGCCTCCAGCAGATGCCGACCAACGTCCAGCGGGACACCACCCGGATGGAGAAGGTCCACGAGATGCAGGACGAGTACGCCTGGCTCCTGGAGCAGCTCCCCAAGGGGCGGCCGGTGCCGCAGCAGGTGCTGGACATCCGCTGGATGCTGGAGGAGCTGCGGGTCAGCTACTTCGCGCACGCGCTGGGCACGGCGTATCCGATCTCCGACAAGCGGATCGTGAAGGCGATCGACTCCGCACTACCGTAACCGACCGGGCACGCTGCGTGAGTTCGACCAGGACCCTCACCCTCCTGTACAGTCCTTCTCGCAGCACAGCGAAGACAAAGTGCCGCAAAACCTGGTCCTGTGGAGCAGTTTGGAGTGCTCGCCACCCTGTCAAGGTGGAGGCCGCGGGTTCAAATCCCGTCAGGACCGCACAAGCGAGAGGCCCGCAACCCTTCAAGGGATGCGGGCCTCTCGCACGTCAACCCGTCGCAGCGGAGGCCGCGCCCGCGGCGCGGCCGCGATCGGATGCGGCAAATCCCGCCAGGACCGCCCTCCTCGACGTTGGCCGGGTGCGGAGGGTGCGCTCTTGACGGGGTCACATTCGGTCGGTACCCAGAAGACAGGGCTCGCTTCCCCTCGGACCCCTTCTGGAGGTGGCGCATGGCGGCTTCGGTGCGGCATGAGACGCGAGCCCTGTTGCGGGCCCACCTGGCGGCCGCCTCGTCGTACCGGCACCTGACCCGCCACTGCCCGGTCTGCCATCGGCTGCTGCGGCTGGCCATGGCCTCCGCCCCGTGCGCCGCGGAGGCCCCCGAGGAAGCCACGGAGGACGAAGACCCCGTCGGCGCCTGAGCGGTGCCGGCCCCAACGGCCGTTCCCCTGTGGGACGGTGGAGCCTCCGGCTCCATTAGCGCACCCGGGGCAGTACAAACAACCCGTGCGGTATGTGACGGGAGTCACCGCATAAGTTCCTGAAACAACGGTACTTACACCCCGCCTACAACAAGTCAATTTAATATGTGCAATTGCACCACCCTGAGACACCTCCCGCGGCACGCCCGCGAGCTCCCCCCGGACCCGCTCCCGCCCGCTCTCCGCGCGCGTTCACAGCAGATCCGACAGGCCTCCCCAGACTCCGACAAGGCTGCTCACAGAGTCGCCGGTCATGGTCGATCGGGCCCCATGGACGCACAAAAAAGATCGCGCTGAACCCGGCGGAGTCCAGCGCGATCTACGACGCACCCTGTGTCGCTGCCTGAGAAGTTCTGTCGGCTTGGGCGTGGGCCCTGTTGGGGCAGGTCCCGCGTCGCTCGGAGCTAGGGTTTGCGAGCATCTCGGCCAGTTGGGGGACCGGTCGGTTTGCCCGCTATTCAGTTGGTCAGGCCTCGCTGCGCTGCTGCGGGATACCCGCGAGCAGCGCGCGGACCTCAGCCTCGCGGTAGCGTCGGTGTCCGCCCAGCGTGCGGATCGACGTGAGCTTGCCGGCCTTCGCCCACCGCGTGACCGTCTTGGGGTCGACGCGGAACATCGTGGCGACCTCAGCCGGGGTCAGCAGCGGCTCGGCATCAGGGGTGCGAGCGGTCATGAGCGGCCTCCTCGGGAGAACCGAACCTTCTCGGTTCTTTCCTCTAAATTCTGCACCTTGACCCGCGTTGCCCGAAATGGCGGACGCGAGTCGAGTCGGTTATAGGACGAACGGCTTGTCCTCGGCACTACAACTACACCATCCGTCCAGCCGCGTCGGCCAAACCGATGGAATTGCCCTCCCAGGTAGTCATCAGCCGCGGAAGCCGATGGACCATGCCATAGCGGACAGTCACGCCACTGTGACGATCAGTCACATGGCGATCAGGAGTCGTCAGACCCCCCAAAGCGAGTGCAATGCTGAGATTCCGCCCACAGTGCACCACAAGTGGACGGAAGGAGCCCTCCCCGGACTCCTTGTCCTATTTTGGCACGAGGAGTGGCAAGAGGCGCAAGAGCCGTGTAAGTGCGGTCCGTCACCCTTGACGCAAAAGCCCGGATCGGGACCAACGTCCCGTGCGTTCACTGAAGTGCCGTCAACGTACGTTGTTTCATGGCATCTGGGCCGTGACCTACATCACTCAGCACCCATACGTCACCGAGGTGTCATCCGACTGTCACACCATCAGATGACCTGACACTCAGTACGGAGCAGTCGGCAACCGTGCTCAGTTCGCGGACCGCCGGTCCCGTACCGCCCGCCAGCGCTCCACCAGCCGCCCGTACGCCTCCCCGGCCGCGGCCCCGTCGCCCTGCCGCAGCGCCTCGATGCCGGCCGCCACGTCGGCCGCCGAATGGTCGTCCTCCAGGGCGCCGGCCGGAACGGCGTGCACCAGGCCGCCGTAGTCCAGCTCGACCAGCGAGCGGGGATGGAACTCCTCCAGCCAGCGTCCGACGTCCACCAGGCCGTCGATCAGCGGCCCTTCGTCGATGGTGTCCTTGAGCGTGCGCAGCGCCCGGGCCACCCGGCGCCGGGCCTGCACCATCGGCGTGCGGTAGCGCAGCATCGGCGGGATCTCGCCGGTGCCCTTCTCGTACCGGCGCTCCTCGTCGGAGACCAGCACGAACCAGTTCAGCGGCACCTGCCAGGTCGCCGTCCGGATCCAGGGCCGGGAGTCGGGGTTGCGGGCCAGCCACCGCTCGTAGTCCATCGCGGCCTGTCGGCGGACGACCGGGGGCAGCATCGCGTCCAGGACCGTGTTCGGCAGTTCGTCGGGCAGCTCCTGCAGGGCCTGCCAGCCGCGCAGCCGGGTCCGCCACGGGCACACGCACACGACACCGTCGACCTCCAGGACGAAGGCGTCGGCGCTCTCCTGCACCGGCACCGGGATCGGCGGGGTGGGCAGCAAGTCGGCCAGTGCGCGCCGGAGTTCGTCCTGATACGAGGGCCGGTCGGAGCGGCGGGCGTAGCGCGTCCAGTGGCCGCGCTCGGGCTCCGGGAAGGCGGCCAGCGGCTCGTACACACGCAGGTACGTCGCGTAGGGGACGACCACCGAGGACACCTTGGGCACGCCTGCTCCCTCCCCATCGGACCGGGCTCGAAACCAGCGGAAGCCACTACGGAGCAGCCGCGAAACCACAGCAAATCGTCCCACGCTCATACGTGCGCACACGGCGCGGGAGAGTGATCCTGAACACGGCGCGGATGGTGGGCGGGCAATAGCTCTACGCTCATGCCAGGCTCCCGCCACCCGTACGGGAGCCCCCGCTTCCACTCGCCGCGAACACAACCGGGAGTCACCACAGTGACCGACGTTTCCACCGGCGTCCTGCACACCCTGTTCCACTCGGACCAGGGCGGTCACGAGCAAGTCGTGCTCTGCCAGGACCGCAAGAGCGGCCTCAAGGCCGTCATCGCCATCCACTCCACCGCGCTGGGCCCCGCCCTCGGCGGCACCCGCTTCTACCCGTACGCCAACGAGGAGGAGGCCGTCGCCGACGCCCTCAACCTCGCGCGCGGGATGTCGTACAAGAACGCCATGGCCGGTCTGGACCACGGCGGCGGCAAGGCCGTGATCATCGGCGACCCCGACCGCGACAAGACCGAGGAGCTGCTGCTCGCCTACGGGCGGTTCGTGGCCTCGCTCGGCGGCCGCTACGTCACCGCCTGCGACGTCGGTACCTATGTCGCCGACATGGACGTCGTGGCGCGCGAGTGCCGGTGGACCACCGGGCGCTCCCCGCAGAACGGCGGCGCCGGCGACTCCTCCGTGCTCACCGCGTACGGCGTCTACCAGGGCATGCGGGCCAGTGCCCAGCACCTTTGGGGCGACCCGTCGCTGCGGGGCCGCACCGTCGGCATCGCGGGCGTCGGCAAGGTCGGCCACCACCTGGTGGAGCACCTGCTGGAGGAAGGCGCCCGGGTGGTGATCACCGACGTGCGCCGGGAGGCCGTCGGCCGGATCTCCGACCGGCACGCCCAGGTCCAGGTCGCCGCCGACACCGAGGCCCTGATCCGGGTCGAGGGCCTCGACATCTACGCGCCCTGCGCGCTCGGCGGCGCCCTCAGCGACACGTCGGTGCCGGCGCTGACCGCCAAGGTGGTGTGCGGCGCGGCCAACAACCAGCTCGCCCACCCCGGCGTCGAGAAGGACCTCGCCGACCGCGGGATCCTCTACGCGCCGGACTACGTGGTGAACGCCGGCGGGGTCATCCAGGTCGCCGACGAGCTGCACGGGTTCGACTTCGACCGGTGCAAGGCCAAGGCGGCGAAGATCTTCGACACCACGCTGGCCATATTCGCTCGTGCGAAGGATGACGGGATTCCGCCTGCCGCGGCGGCCGACCGGATCGCCGAACAGCGGATGCACGAAGCGGCAACGGCGGGTACACGCTGACCGAACGCCGGGTTTCCGCACGGATTTCCGGTACCCGCCGGCGGGCAGTTGGAGAGAACTCTCACGTTCGTCGGCGGGTCGCTCGCCAGGAAGTGGTTAAAATCGTCGTTGACCAGCGGGGACGGGGCGCCCCGCGGGTCGTGCAGCCAGGCGCGTGGTGCGGGCGACGTACCGTATGGGCGCGGGCTCAGGTACCGTGGAAGCCCTACGGACCGGTCTCTCCGAGGAGAGTCCGTTCCGGATCATGAACGCGTGTCAGACTCTGGGGCCGTCGAGCCCCGTCACCGAGGGGGTCGAGCCATGGGGCGCGGCCGGGCCAAGGCCAAGCAGACGAAGGTCGCCCGCCAGCTGAAGTACAACAGCGGTGGGACTGACCTGTCACGTCTGGCCAGCGAGCTGGGCGCTTCGACTTCGAGCCAGCCGCCGAATGGCGAGCCGTTCGAGGACGATGACGAGGATGACGACCCGTACGCCCAGTACGCGGATCTCTACAACGATGACGACGAGGACGAGGACGACCAGTCCGGTCCCCAGTCTCAACATCGTCGCGGTGCGTAACGCCTGCGGCTGCTTAGCCGTTCACATACCCGGTCCGGGGTTCTGACGCCGGACCGGGTTTTGTGCTGGTCTCACAGGGCGCGGCCCCGGACCCCGCTCCTCGCACGCGGAGGGGCTAGTTCGGCGCGTAGTCGCCGACCAGCTCGGCGCCCGTGGTGTGCTCGCCGCGCTCGGTGATCTCGCCGGCCACCCAGGCATCGACCCCGCGGTCGGCCAGTGTGGCCAGCGCCACGTCCACCGATTCCTGCGGGACCATCGCGATCATGCCGACGCCCATGTTGAGCGTCTTCTCCAGCTCGAGCCGCTCGACCTTGCCGGTCCGGCCGACCAGGTCGAAGATCGCACCCGGCGTCCAGGTGGCCCGGTCGACGGTCGCGTGCAGGTGGTCCGGGATGACCCGGGCCAGGTTCGCGGCGAGTCCACCGCCGGTCACATGGCTGAAGGCGTGCACCTCGGTGGTGCGGATCAGGGCCAGGCAGTCCAGCGAGTAGATCTTGGTCGGCTCCAGCAGCTCCTCTCCGAGCGTGCGGCCGAGTTCCTCGACGTGCGCGTCGAGCGCGAGCCCCGCCTGGTTCAGCAGAACATGCCGGACCAGGGAGTACCCGTTGGAGTGAAGCCCGGAGGACGCCATGGCGATCACCGCGTCACCCGTACGGATACGATCCGCGCCGAGCAGCAGGTCGGCCTCCACCACGCCCGTACCGGCGCCGGCCACGTCGAAGTCGTCCGCGCCGAGCAGACCCGGGTGCTCCGCGGTCTCGCCGCCCACCAGGGAGCAGCCGGCCAGCACACAGCCCTCCGCGATGCCCTTGACGATCGCGGCGACCCGCTCGGGGTGGACCTTCCCGACGCAGATGTAGTCGGTCATGAAGAGCGGCTCCGCGCCGCACACCACGATGTCGTCCATGACCATGGCGACCAGGTCGTGGCCGATGGTGTCGTACACGCCCAGCTGCCGGGCGATGTCGACCTTGGTGCCCACGCCGTCCGTGGCGGAGGCGAGCAGCGGGCGCTCGTAGTGCTTGAGGGCGGAGGCGTCGAAGAGGCCGGCGAAGCCGCCGATGCCGCCGAGGACCTCGGGACGCCGGGTCTTCTTCACCCACTCCTTCATCAACTCGACGGCGCGGTCGCCCGCTTCGATGTCGACGCCGGCAGCCGCGTAGGAAGCACCGGGAACTGCACCCGTCGCCGGAGGTGACTGATTGTCTGCAGCAGACATTGCCTGGGATCTTTCGGGTTGGTTGCTACGGGGCTTACGGGCGACGGATCGCGTCGGCCGCGGCCGTGGCTGCCGGACCGGCGGCCAGTTCGGTCTCCAGGAGCTGCTTGCCCAGCAGCTCGGGGTCCGGGAGCTCCATCGGGTACTCGCCGTCGAAGCAGGCACGGCAGAGGTTCGGCTTGGCGATGGTGGTCGCCTCGATCATGCCGTCGATGGAGATGTAGGCCAGGGAGTCGGCGCCGAGCGAGGTGCCGATCTCGTCGATGGTCATGCCGTTGGCGATGAGCTCGGCGCGGGTGGCGAAGTCGATGCCGAAGAAGCAGGGCCACTTCACGGGCGGCGAGGAGATCCGGATGTGGACCTCGGCCGCGCCCGCCTCGCGCAGCATGCGCACCAGGGCCCGCTGGGTGTTGCCGCGCACGATCGAATCGTCCACGACGACCAGCCGCTTGCCCCTGATGACTTCCTTCAGCGGGTTCAGCTTCAGTCGGATGCCGAGCTGCCGGATGGTCTGTGAGGGCTGGATGAAGGTCCGGCCGACATAGGCGTTCTTGACCAGACCGTTGCCGAACGGGATACCCGAGGCCTCCGCGTATCCGACGGCGGCGGGAGTACCGGACTCCGGGGTCGCTATCACCAGATCGGCGTCGACCGGGGCTTCCTTGGCCAGCTTCCGGCCCATCTCCACCCGGGAGAGGTAGACGTTCCGGCCGGCGATGTCGGTGTCGGGGCGGGCCAGGTACACGTATTCGAAGACACAGCCCTTGGGCTTCGCATCCGCGAATCGCGAGGTGCGCAGACCGTTCTCGTCGATGGCGACGAACTCGCCCGGCTCGATCTCGCGCACGAAGCTGGCGCCGCAGATGTCGAGGGCGGCGGACTCCGAGGCGATGACCCAGCCGCGCTCCAGGCGGCCGAGGACCAGCGGGCGGATGCCCTGCGGGTCGCGGGCGGCGTAGAGGGTGTGCTCGTCCATGAAGACGAGGGAGAAGGCGCCCCGGACCTTCGGAAGGACCGCGTGCGCGGCCTCCTCGATGGTCAGCGGCTTGCCGTCGGCGTCGACCTGGGCCGCGAGGAGCGCGGTGAGCAGGTCGGTGTCGTTGGTGGCGGCGACCCGGGTGGACCGGCCGTGGGTGTCCTTGGGGAGGTCGGCGACCATCTCGGCGAGCTGCGCCGTGTTGACGAGGTTGCCGTTGTGGCCGAGCGCGATCGAGCCGTGCGCGGTGGCACGGAACGTCGGCTGGGCGTTCTCCCACACGGAGGCACCGGTGGTCGAGTAGCGGGCGTGACCGACCGCGATATGTCCCTGGAGCGAACCGAGGGAGGTCTCGTCGAAGACCTGGGAGACCAGCCCCATGTCCTTGAAGACGAGGATCTGGGAGCCGTTGCTGACCGCGATACCCGCGGATTCCTGGCCCCGATGCTGGAGGGCGTACAGCCCGAAGTACGTGAGCTTGGCGACCTCTTCGCCCGGAGCCCAGACACCGAAGACGCCGCAAGCGTCCTGGGGGCCCTTCTCACCGGGGAGCAGATCGTGATTGAGGAGACCGTCACCACGTGGCACGGCACCGAGTGTAGGCGAGATCGACCACTGGTCCGAATTGGGGATACCCGGCCGTAATGGATCTACGACCCCGGACGCGGTTGTGGGTTTCTCCATTTCCGCTGGTCAACGCGGTGAGAGGAATCTCCAGCCGGGGCACGTTCGTGCGGACCCGCGCCCGCGCAACCCCCTCACACCGTATCTCTGAGTGAGGTGTCGCACATCATTCGGGGCGCCGGAGGTCACTTCCTGGACAGCTCGACCCGGTCGCCGTCGGCCGTGGTGAGGGTGAGTTCCCTGCCGTCGGCCCGGGTGGTGAGCGGCCCCGCGGTGAGGGTGCGGGCGAGGGCGCGCTCGAAGGTCATGCGGGCGTTGTCGCAGGCCATGCGGGTGGTGCGGGCGTTGCTCAGCCGGATCCGGTCGTCCGTGACCTGCGCCGTGGCGCTGAACTGGTTGCACCCGAAGCTGCCGGCGGCCTTGCCGTCGTCGATCTTCACGTGGGCAGAGGCCGGGGCGCGCCGGGTGGTGCCGTCCACGGTGACGCTGTCGACGGTCCACGCGACCCCCGTCACCGGTGGCTGGGATCCCACGGAGACACCGGCTTTCTCACCGCCGCAGGCCACCGCGAGCGGGACGAGCACGGCGGCCGCCGTCATGGTCAGGGTCCTGCGCTGCGTGCGCTGCTTGTACCCGTACATGCCGGTTCGACGGAACACCCCGGGTGATCGGTTCCCTCAGCTCATCAGGGGCAGCAGGGCCCCGATGTCCGCCCGCTCCCCGCTGGCGCTGACCTTGGCGTCCGCCAGAGCGTCCTGCCACCCCAGCCGTCCGGTGGCCAGCCGGATCCAGGTGAGCGGATCGGTCTCGACGACGTTCGGCGGGGTGCCGCGGGTGTGCCGGGGGCCTTCGACGCACTGCACCACGGCGTACGGCGGCACCCGCACCTCGGTGGAGCCGCCGGGCGCCTTGACCGCGAGCGCGTCGGCGAGCAGCCGGGTGCAGGCGGCCAGCGCCTGCCGGTCGAACGGCACCTCCGGTCCCGCGACGGCCGCGTTGAGGTCGTCGGTGTGGACGACCAGTTCGACGGTCCGGGTGACCAGGTAGTCGTCCAGGGACATCGCGCCGGCGCTGGTGGCGAGCAGCCGGGTGCCGGGGTGGGCGGCGAGCAGGGCGCGGAGGCTGTCGTCGGCCTCGGCGAGGTAGGCGTCGAGGTCGGGGTGGCCGTCGGCGAGCCGCCGGGTGAAGTCGGAGATCGCCGAGGAGTTGGCGGCGGTCCGGAAGGGCCAGTCGAGAGGAGCCGCGTCCGCCGCGGCCGGCGCGGGCTCGGCCAGGGCCCGGTGGACGGCGGTGACCGCCATCCCGATATGGGCGACGAGGTCCCGTACGGTCCACTCGCCGAGCCGGGTGGGGAGCGCGAGCTGCTCGGGGGTGAGCGTACGGACGGCGTCCCGCACGTGCGCGAACTGGGCGAGGACCGCCGTACGGGTTCTGGCCGGGTCGTACGTCCTGGTGCGCTTCTTGGCGGGAGGCATGGCGGTGAGCGTATTCCCCCGGTCTGACGAAGGAACACTTGTCAGACCCCGGTGGTGGGGGCGAGGTCGGCAGCCGGGGTGATCACCCAGTGGTTGCTGTGGATGACCCGGTCCGCGAAGTCGACGTCGACCTCGCCGAGAAGCCGGAAGCCGAGGGACCGGCAGATGCCGTTCGAGGGGCCGTTGGCCGTCGCCGGGAAGGCGTGGATGTCTCCCCAGCGGTCCTCGTCCCGGGCCTGTCGGAGGAGGGCGCGGGTGGCCTGCTTGCCGAGGCCGCGGCCCTGGAACTCGGGGAGGACCATCCAGCCGATCTCCGAGATCGGCTGCCCGTCCTCGTCGTGCGCCCAGACGCACACATGGCCCGCGACGACCTCGGGGGCACCCGGATCGGGGACGATCATCTTGATCCAGGAGGTACCGGCCGCCGCCGCCTCGGCGTCCCGGCGCACCTTGTCCTTCATGCCGTCGCTGGGCAACGGCCCGCCGAGGTCCTTCATCATGACGGGATCGCAGCGCATGCGGACATAGGCGGCCACGTCGTCCGGGGTGACATCACGCAAGTACATGTCAGAAGGATGAGGTGCCCGAGGACGTCGTACATGGAAAACGGCCCTGCCCGTCCGCAAGGAACGGGCAGGGCCGTACGACCGGACCTCGACTACGCGAGCAGCGCCTCGATCGTGCCCTCGTGAGCCTCGCGGAGTTCCGTCAGCGAGAGCTCGAACTCGCCCTGGATCTCCACCGACTCGCCGTCCACGACACCGATGCGGGACACCGGCAGGCCGCGCGCGCCGCACATGTCGTTGAAGCGGACCTCCTCCGAGCGCGGCACCGCGACGATCGCGCGCCCGGCCGACTCGGAGAGGAGGAACGTGAAGGCGTCGAGCCCGTCGGGTACGACCAGACGCGCGCCCTTGCCGCCGAGCAGCGCCGATTCCACGACCGCCTGGATCAGACCGCCGTCGGACAGGTCGTGCGCCGAGTCGATCATGCCGTCGCGGGAGGCGGAGATCAGGATCTCGGCCAGGAGGCGCTCGCGCTCCAGGTCGACCTTCGGGGGCAGGCCGCCCAGGTGGTCGTGGACGACCTGGGACCAGGCCGAACCGCCGAACTCCTCACGGGTGTCACCGAGGAGGTAGAGCAGCTGCCCCTCCTCCTGGAAGGCGACCGGCGTGCGCCGGGCGACGTCGTCGATCACGCCGAGGACGGCGACCACCGGGGTGGGGTGGATGGCCGCCTCGCCGGTCTGGTTGTAGAGCGAGACGTTGCCGCCGGTCACCGGGGTGCCCAGCTGCAGACAGCCGTCGGCCAGACCGCGCACCGCCTCGGCGAACTGCCACATCACCGCCGGGTCCTCCGGCGAACCGAAGTTCAGGCAGTCGGAGACGGCGAGGGGCTTGGCGCCCGTCGTCGCCACGTTCCGGTAGGCCTCGGCCAGCGCCAGCTGCGCGCCCGCGTACGGGTCCAGCTTGGCGAAGCGGCCGTTGCCGTCCGTCGCGATGGCGACACCGAGGCCGGTCTCCTCGTCCACACGGATCATGCCGGAGTCCTCCGGCTGGGCGAGGACGGTGTTGCCCTGCACGAAGTGGTCGTACTGCGAGGTGATCCACTTCTTGGAGGCCTGGTTGGGGGAGCCGACCAGCCTGAGGACCTGGTCCTTCAGCTCCTCGGCGGTGGCCGGCCGGGCCAGCCTGTTCGCGTCGTCCGCCTGGAGGGCGTCCTGCCAGGACGGACGGGCGTACGGGCGCTCGTAGACCGGGCCGTCGTGCGCGACCGTGCGCGGGTCGACGTCGACGATCTTCTCGCCGTGCCAGAAGATCTCAAGCCGGTCGCCGTCGGTCACTTCACCGATGACCGTGGCGATGACGTCCCACTTCTCGCAGATCTCCAGGAAGCGGTCGACCTTCGCCGGCTCGACCACCGCGCACATGCGTTCCTGCGACTCGCTCATGAGGATTTCCTCGGGCGAGAGGGTCGAGTCACGCAGCGGTACGTCGTCGAGGGTGACGGTCATGCCGCCGGAGCCGTTCGAGGCCAGCTCGGAGGTGGCGCAGGACAGGCCGGCCGCGCCCAGGTCCTGGATGCCGACGACCAGCTTCTCGGCGAAGGCTTCGAGCGTGCACTCGATGAGCAGCTTCTCCTGGAACGGGTCGCCGACCTGGACGGCGGGGCGCTTGGAGGGCTTCGCGTCGTCGAAGGTCTCGCTGGCCAGGATCGACGCGCCGCCGATGCCGTCGCCGCCGGTCCTGGCGCCGTACAGGATGACCTGGTTGCCCGCGCCGGAGGCCTTGGCGAGGTGGATGTCCTCGTGCCGCATCACACCGATGGCACCGGCGTTGACCAGCGGGTTGCCCTGGTAGCAGGCGTCGAAGACGACCTCGCCGCCGATGTTGGGCAGGCCCAGGCAGTTGCCGTAGCCGCCGATGCCGGCGACGACGCCCGGGAGGACGCGCTTGGTGTCGGGGTGGTCGGCGGCGCCGAAGCGCAGCGGGTCGACCACGGCCACCGGGCGGGCGCCCATCGCGATGATGTCGCGGACGATGCCGCCGACACCGGTCGCGGCGCCCTGGTAGGGCTCGACGTACGACGGGTGGTTGTGCGACTCGACCTTGAAGGTGACCGCGTAGCCCTGGCCGACGTCGACGACGCCCGCGTTCTCACCGATGCCGACGAGCAGCGCGTCGCTCTGCGGGGCCTTCTCGCCGAACTGGCGGAGGTGGACCTTGGAGGACTTGTACGAGCAGTGCTCGGACCACATGACCGAGTACATGGCGAGTTCGGCGCCGGTCGGACGGCGGCCGAGGATCTCCACCACCCGCTCGTACTCGTCCTTCTTCAGGCCGAGTTCGGCCCAGGGCAGCTCGACGTCGGGGGTCGCGGCCGCGTGCTCGACCGTGTCCAGAGGCGTCCGGCTCATGCGTTGACCAGCTTCTTGAGGATCGACGTGAAGAAGGGCAGACCGTCGGTGCGGCCGCTGCCGATGAGCGGCTCGACGGCGTGCTCCGGGTGCGGCATCAGGCCCACGACGTTCCCGGCCTCGTTGGTGATGCCGGCGATGTCGCGGAGGCTGCCGTTGGGGTTGAGGTCGAGGTAACGGAAGACCACCCGGCCCTCGGCCTCCAGCTTGTCGAGCGTGTACTCGTCGGCGACGTACCGGCCGTCCATGTTCTTCAGCGGAATGTGGATCTCCTGGCCCTCGCGGTAGTCGCTGGTCCAGGCGGTCCCCGCGTTCTCCACCCGCAGCTTCTGGTCGCGGCAGATGAAGTGGAGGTGGTTGTTGCCGAGCATCGCGCCCGGGAGCAGATGGGCCTCGGTGAGGACCTGGAAGCCGTTGCAGATACCGAGGACCGGGAGGCCGGCCTTCGCCTGCTCGATGACGGTCTCCATCACCGGCGAGAAACGGGAGATGGCACCGGCCCGCAGATAGTCACCGTAGGAGAAACCACCGGGGAGGACCACCGCGTCGACCTGGTGGAGGTCCTTGTCCTTGTGCCAGAGGGCCACCGGTTCGGCACCCGCGAGCCGGATCGCACGCTGGGTGTCCCGGTCGTCGAGACTTCCCGGGAAAGTGACGACGCCAATACGAGCGGTCACTTGGCCGCCTCCGCGACTTCATCCACCCGAACGGTGAAGTCCTCGATCACCGTGTTGGCGAGGAAGGATTCCGCAAGATCGTGGATGCGGGCGAGCGTGGCCTCGTCGACGGGCCCGTCAACTTCCAGTTCGAATCGCTTTCCCTGACGTACATCGGAGATGCCTTCGAAACCCAGGCGCGGCAGCGCACGCTGGACCGCCTGGCCCTGGGGGTCGAGGATCTCCGGCTTGAGCATGACGTCGACTACGACGCGTGCCACTGGCACTCCCGGTGTTGTGGTGCTGGCTGCTGAGCAGATACCCGGCGGTGTCTCCGACAGGCGTCTTCAGACTACCCGCACAAAATTTCTACGCGGGTAGAGTTGTAGGAAACTACGTGAGCCGCATCACGATCGGGTGACAGCGGGGGATCCACACGAAAAGTTCTGGGAAAGTTCCCCGGGTTCGCCCATGACATCTATTGCGTCCGGGACACGCGGACGGATTTAGTCGGGCTTCACTTTGTATTGCCAGGCACTGTACAAATGAATTGGCAATAGCCGATACTCGGCACGTCATCTCCGCCATCGCGTCATCGCCGGTGAGCTGTATAGACGTGCCACACGAAGGGACCGATATTCGTGGCGCAGAAGGTCGTGGTCACTCTCTTTGACGACATCGACGGCTCGGAAGCGGCGGAAACGATCGCCTTCGGACTCGACGGCAAGTCGTACGAGATCGATCTGAATCAAGCCAACGCCAAGGAACTGCGCAAGGCCCTGGAGCCGTACGTGACGGCCGGCCGCAAGCGGTCGAAGTCGGGCAAGGCGTACAAGCAGACGGAGGTCGCCCCCGACCCGGCGGCCGTCCGCGCCTGGGCGCAGGCGAACAAGATGGATGTCCCGGCACGCGGTCGCATCCCGAAGAAGGTCTACGAGGCGTTCAGCGCCGCGCAGTGAGGCGCGGCCCGGGTTGCCCTCAGGGACCGTCACCGGCCCCCGAGGGCAACCGACTTGCGCTACCCCCCTGCTGATCAGCTAATGTCTGGAGCACGCCGAGGGGCGCGGCCGAAAGGTCGAAACCCACGGAGTACATGCGGGTGTAGTTCAGTAGCAGAACATCCCCCTTCCAGGGGGAAGGCGCAGTGTGCAATTCCTGTCACCCGCTCTGCACCGCCGGTCCTGGTCATGCTTGTGGATCAGGTAGGCTGGTGCTCGCACCGATCGGTGGGAGCCGGTCGGGGGCAGTGCGGACGTAGCTCAGTTGGTAGAGCGCAACCTTGCCAAGGTTGAGGTCGCGAGTTCGAGCCTCGTCGTCCGCTCCAGCCAGTAGGAGAAACCCCAGTCATGCGACTGGGGTTTTTTCGTGCGCCTTCGGTCCCCGTCACGCGCGCTCTGACATTTGTCATGGGGAGTGATGACACCACGCACTGCTGCCGGGACCGGTCCCCGGGGACGCTCATTCCATGGAAGCCATCGAAGACAACGAACACGTGATTGAGGTCACAGACCTCCGGCGTGCCTACGGGGGCGGTTTCGAGGCGGTCCGTGGAATCACCTTCTCCGTGGGCCGTGCGGAGATCTTCGCGCTCCTCGGCACCAACGGCGCCGGCAAGACCTCCACGGTCGAACTGCTGGAGGGCCTCGCACCGCCGACCGGGGGCCGGGTCCGGGTGCTGGGCCACGATCCGCACCGGGAGCGGGCCGCCGTACGGCCGCGGACCGGCGTGATGCTCCAGGAGGGCGGCTTCCCGTCCGAGCTGACCGTCGGCGAGACCGTCCGGATGTGGGCCGGCTGTACGACCGGAGCCCGGCCCACGGCCGAGGCGCTCGGCCTGGTCGGGCTCGCCGGCAAGGCGGACGTCCGGGTCAAGCAGCTCTCCGGCGGTGAGCGGCGCCGCCTCGACCTGGCGCTCGCGCTGCTCGGCCGGCCCGAGGTGCTGTTCCTGGACGAGCCGACGACCGGCCTCGACGCCGAAGGACGCCGGGACACCTGGGAGTTGGTGCGATCCCTGCGCGACGCCGGAACGGCCGTCCTGCTCACCACGCACTACCTGGAAGAGGCCGAGGACCTCGCCGACCGGCTCGCCATCCTGCACGAGGGACGGATCGCGGCCACCGGAACACCGGGCGAGGTGACCGCGGACCGGCCCGCACGGATCTCCTTCGAACTGCCGCTCGGCTACTTCGTGGGCGACCTGCCGCCGCTCGCCGCCCTGGGCGTGTGCGGTCACGAGACCGACGGCAGGGCCGTACGGCTGCGGACCCGCGAGGTGCAGCGGACCGCCACCGGGGTGCTGACCTGGGCCCAGCGGACCGGGGTCGAGCTGGACCGGCTGGAGGTGCGGTCGGCCTCGCTGGAGGAGGCCTTCCTGGGCATCGCGAAGGAGGCGGTCGTATGAGCACGGTGGACCTCGGCGGGCGCCGGGACGCGATGCCCGCCACCGCCCGGCGCCGGGCGGCGCGCGCCGCGTCCCGGCGCCGGCTGGGTGCGCTCGGCCGCGCCGAGTTGCTGCTCCTCGGCCGCAACCGCGGTGCGGTGCTCACCGCACTGCTGGTGCCGCTCGCACTGCCGTTCAGTGTGCGGCCCGCCATCGACCAGATCGACCTGAAGACCCACGGGCTGAACGTCGGCACGCTGATGCTGACCGCGGCGACCGGGTTCTCCTTCCTCTTCGCCGTGTACACGTCCCTGGTGAGCGCGTACGTGGCCCGCCGCGAGGAGCTCGTCCTCAAGCGGCTGCGCGGCGGCGAGGCGGCCGACGCCGAGATCCTGGCCGGCACCGCCCTGCCGGCCCTCTGTCTGGGGCTGGCCCAGGCGCTGGTGCTCGCCGTCGGCTGCGCGGTGCTCCTCGACGCCGGCCCGCCGAAGGCGCCGTATCTCGCCCTGCTCGGGCTGCTCCTGGGCCTGCTGCTCAGCGCCGCGCTCGCCGCGCTCACCTCGGTTGTCACCCGGACCACCGAGAGCGCCCAGGTCACCGCGCTGCCGCTGGTCTTCGTCTCGATGCTGGGCTCGGGCATCGCCGTACCCACGGACGTCCTGCCCGACCGGGTCGCCTCGGTCTGTGAACTCCTCCCGCTCTCCCCGGCCGTCCGGCTGGTCCGCGCGGGCTGGACCGGCGAGCTCGGCGCCTACCAGGCGACGGGCGCGGTCCTCACCGCGCTGGCCTGGACCGTGGTCGCGGTGTTTGCTGTACGGCGTTGGTTCCGCTGGGAACCCCGGCGCTGAGTACGGACGGGCCAGAACGGCACAGACAGGACGGGACGGGACCGGGGATGAGCGGGGCAGGTGGCTGGTGGCGGGCGAAGACCACGCCCGCCAAGGTCGAGACGTACACGCGCTGGTCGTTCCACTTCTTCGCGGTGATCGAGGTCACCGCGATCGGACTCCCGGTGTTCGGGGAGACGGGGACGGCGCTCTCCGGCTGGCTGATCACGATGGTCGTCGTCCACGCGGTGCTCTGCGCGCTGACCGCCTCCCGGACGCTGGACTGGACGCGGGGCCGCCGGGAGCAGCCGGTGCGGCTGCTGTGGGCGCTCGGCGCGGCCACGTACGTCTTCGCCGTCACCGCCCTGGTGCTGCGCGAGCACGGTGGGCCGGGCGACGACACGCACAGCGCGGCGGCCACCGTCTTCGTGGGGATCCTGGCGTTCGGGACCGGCACCACGGCGCTCGGCGTCCGCGACCGGCGGCGGGCGGTGGCGTTGATCGCGGGCTTCGCGTGCGGGGCGGCCGTGGTCTCCGTCCCGCTGGGCGTGCCCGGGATCGCCGCGCTGGTCACGGCGGTCGCGGTGTTCATGGGCGGCGGCGGCCTCGCCGCCACCTCGGTCTTCTCCGTCTGGCTGCTGAACGCCGTCTACGAACTCGACGAGGCCCGGGAGACCCGTGCCCGGCTCGCCGTCGCCGAGGAACGGCTGCGGTTCGGCCGCGATCTGCACGACGTGCTCGGCCGCAACCTCGCCGTCATCGCCCTCAAGAGCGAACTGGCCGTGCAGCTGGCCCGCCGCGAACGACCCGAGGCCGTGGAGCAGATGATCGAGGTGCAGCGGATCGCCCAGGAGTCGCAGCGGGAGGTACGGGCCGTCGTACGGGGCTACCGGGACGCCGACCTCGCGACCGAACTCGCCGGCGCACAGGGCGTGTTGGCGGCGGCGGGCATCGACTGCACGGTGACCGGCGACACCGCGGGCCTGCCCGCCGAGGTGCAGTCGGCCCTCGGCTGGGTGGTGCGGGAGACGACCACCAACGTCCTGCGGCACGGAGAAGCGGGACAGTGCACGGTGGGCCTGCGGGTACTGGAGGGGCGCGTGGTGCTGACGGTGGAGAACGACGGGGTCGCTGTGCGGGCCGGCGGCAACACCGGGGGTGGCGGGTCCGGGATCGCCGGGCTGCGGGAACGGCTCGCGATGGTGGAGGGGACGTTGGAGGCGGGGCCGGTGGGGGCGGACGGGTTCCGGGTGGTGGCTTCGGTGCCGCTGACCGGCCGTACGGTCGATGCGAATGTGAGCGGAGTCACCTCATGACCTCTCCGGTACGGCTGTTGCTCGCCGACGACGAGCATCTGATCCGGGGCGCGCTCGCCGCCCTGCTCGGCCTCGAGGACGACCTCGTGGTGGTCGCGGAGGCGGCCACCGGGCCCGAGGCGCTCGCCATGGCGCGGGCCCATCGGCCGGACGTGGCGGTACTGGATCTGCAGATGCCGGGGGCGGACGGTGTGAAGGTCGCCACATCACTGCGGGCCGAACTGCCCGGCTGCCAGGTGTTGATCGTGACCGGTCACGGCCGCCCCGGGCACCTGAAGCGGGCCCTGGCCGCCGGTGTGCGGGGGTTCGTCCCGAAGACGGTCAGTGCCCAGCGGCTCGCGGAGATCATCCGTACCGTGCATGCGGGAAACCGCTACGTCGACCCCGAGTTGGCCGCCGACGCGATCTCCGCCGGGGACTCGCCGCTGACCGCCCGGGAGGCCGAGGTGCTGGAACTGGCGGCCGACGGGGCGCCGGTCGCGGAGATCGCCGAGCGGGCCGCACTGTCACCGGGAACCGTACGGAACTACCTCTCCTCGGCCGTCACCAAGCTCGGTGCGGAGAACCGTCATACGGCAGTGCGTCTCGCTCGGGAGCGAGGTTGGGTATAGTTGCTCTCGCGCCACGGCGCATGCGGACGTAGCTCAGTTGGTAGAGCGCAACCTTGCCAAGGTTGAGGTCGCGAGTTCGAGCCTCGTCGTCCGCTCCGAAAAAGGCCCCCGGTTTCCACCGGGGGCCTTTCGCGTGGACCCTGCGGTGCAGGGCCCCCTCGCCTTTACGCGGTCCTTTGTACGGCCTTTGTACGACCCTTCGTACGACTCATTGTGTGACCGTTTGTGCAGCTCTTCGTGCGGCTCTTCGTGCGGCTCTCCGTGCGGCTCTTTGTGCGGTCAGCTCCAGCTCTGGCCGGTCAGCCGCTCGTACGCCTCGATGTACTTCGCCCGGGTCGCCTCGACCACTCGCTGCGGCAGCGCCGGCGGGGGCTGCTCGCTCTTTCGGTCCCAGCCGGACTCGGCCGAGGTCAGCCAGTCGCGCACGAACTGCTTGTCGAACGACGGCTGGGCCCGGCCCGGCTCCCACTCGTCGGCCGGCCAGAAGCGGGAGGAGTCCGGGGTGAGGACCTCGTCGGCGAGGACCAGGGAGAGGTCGCCGTCGGCGCCCCGCTCCAGGCCGAACTCGAACTTGGTGTCGGCCAGCACGATGCCCCGGTCGCGGGCGATGTCCCGGGCCCGCCCGTACACCGCGAGGGTGGCCTGGCGCAGCTGGGCGGCCGTCTCGGCACCGACCTGCCGGGCGACCTCCTCGTACGACACGTTCTCGTCGTGCTCGCCGACCTCGGCCTTGGTGGCCGGGGTGAAGATCGGGGCGGGCAGCTCGGAGCCGTCGACCAGGCCCTCGGGCAGGGCGAGGCCGCAGACCGTACGGGACTCCTGGTACTCGGCCAGGCCCGAGCCGGTGAGGTAGCCGCGGGCCACGCACTCGACCGGGAGCATCTTCAGCGACTTGCAGACCAGGGTGCGGCCCGCCCAGTCGGCGGGGGCGCCCTCGGGCAGCTCGGTGCTGATGACGTGGTTGGGGGCGAGGTCGGCGAGCTTGTCGAACCACCACAGGGAGAGCTGGGTGAGCACCCGGCCCTTGTCGGGGATCTCGGTCGGCAGCACCCAGTCGTACGCGGAGATGCGATCGCTGGCGACCATCACGAGGTCCCCGGCCGCGTTCTGGTACAGCTCGCGCACCTTGCCGGTGTGCAGATGCACCAGGCCCGGCACCTCGACGGGCTCGGGCTTTTCGACGAATCCGGACACGGTTCCTCCCCGTGGTTCTGTACAGGTGCCCCCGATTCTCCCGTATGCCGGGTTGCCGTCGGACACGGGGTCAGTCCCGTTTGCAGATGCGGTCCAGGAGGTTGGCGGTGGCGCGCTGGACACGGGGGTCGACATGGCCGGGCCGGTCCAGGGCCGGCGACCAGGCGAAGGTCCCGGAGGCGAAGACCAGGGCGCCGGAAGGGGCGCGGTAGAGGGAGGTCTCCTGGTGGCGCAGAGCGCCGTCGCTGTCGGTGTAGGGGGAGTGCGCCAGCAGGATGCGCTCCTCGTGCTCGGGCAGCGTGGTGCGCGGGAAGTAGCGGTCGGCCTCCCCGGCCACCAGGCCCGGCAGTTCGTCGCCCTCCTGCGCTCCGGTGGCCTCCCAGAGCCAGTGACCCGCGTTGCGCACGATCAGGGGACGCGGCTCGGGCACCCGGCCCGCGTACTGGATGCCGACCGTCTGCTGCTCGGGCCGGTCGATCTCGCGCCAGAGCACGGGTTTGCCCGGGCCCTTGCGTTTTCGGCAGGTGAGCAGGCGGTCCGCGACCCCGGACGGGGACGGCCCCAACTCCACCTGCCAGTACATGGTGTTGGCGGAGAGGAAGACCAGCGAGGTGCCGCTGTCCCGGGCCAGGTCGACCGTGCGGCGCATCCGCGGGGACCAGTACTCGTCGTGGCCCGGGAAGACCAGGCCCCGGTAGCGGGCCGGGTCGACGCGGCCGGCGTGCAGGTCGCGGGCGTCGGCGTAGGCGAGGTCGTAGCCGTAGCGCTCGGCCCAGCGGATGAAGTCGTAGGCGTGGCCGACGTGCAGGGGCAGGCCCGCGCCCGCGTACGGCCGGTCGAAGGAGACGGTGGTCGCCGCGTCGGCCTCACCGAGCAGCCGGCCCCGCTCGTCCCAGGCGTGGTAGAGGCTGGCGCCGCTGCGGCCGTCCTCGGGGTAGAGGTTGTAGGCCTGCCAGGTGATGTCCGGCAGCAGCAGGAGCAGGTCGGCCGGATGGTTGTCGCGGATCGTGAAGGGCACGTGGGAGCGGTAGCCGTCGGCCGTGGTGAGCACGGCGACGTACGCGCCGTTGCTCCAGTACGAGGGGACCTGCAACCGCCAGGACAGCCACCAGTGGTGGCAGGAGACCGTACGGTCGGCGGCCAGCGGCGGCGGCTGCACGATGCCGGACAGCCGCGGGCTGGTGGTGATCTTGGCGGCGCCGTCGCCGCCGTAGTGGCCGATGCGGTAGATGTCGACGCTGAATTCCTGCGGCGGGTCGACGGTGATGTGGAAGTCCACGGCCTCGCCCGGGGAGACCGCGCCGGTCGAGGTGAAACCTTTGATCTGCCGGTGCACGTCGTCCGCCGAGCGGGGGCCGACCGCACTGCGGGGTGCGGGGATCCGCGGGTTCTCGCCGGTGGGCTGCGCCCGGCTCGGGTCGACGTACCAGGGGACGACATGACCGGTGTCGTCGAAATAGGTCTCGCTGCCACGCAGCCAGGGGACGGGACCCAGGCCGAAGGGGTCCGTGACGGCGTGCGCGAGTGCTCCCGACTCCCAGCGGCGGATGTGGTCCGATGCCATGGTGGCTCCCCTCCCTCATGCCCCCGTGAAGTGTGCTGATACGAGTCGCTGTGCGGTGAAGCGGTGGTGCAGTGACGCGGTGACGCGGTGACGCGGTTGCTCGTGGCCGAGCTTGTTCTGTTCTGGTCGAGCCTGGTTCGTGCGTGGTTCGTGCCTGGTCCGTGCGTGGTTTCGGTCTCGGTCGAAGTGCTGCCTGCGCTGCGACTGTGGCGTCTGTCTTATGTCGGATGCGCTTGCCATTCCCACCGAACGGTCCCAGCACATCACATAACGCACGCGTACGGTCACGGTTCGTTGCGAATTTGCCTGAAGTGGAACAGTTCACTCCGCTAAAGCGTCGAAACGCCGAGGTCAGACCAGCCGTACGGGCTTCTCGGGACGTATCCCGGACTCGACCAGCCAGGCCCGCAGCGGGGCCGGGTCTCCTTCCTCGACGAGGCTGAGGACTCTGGGCGTCAGGTCGGCGGCCCGCTCGCCGTCGACCAGCAGGGACGGGCCGTCGAGCCAGTCCAGGCCGGGAGTGGCTCCGGCGGTGTCCACGGCCGCGCAGCACACCATCGCGCGGACGTGGTCGGCGAGCAGTTCGCGGGCGGTGCGCGGGGGCTGGAGGGGGAAGAGGGGCAGCGCGCAGTCGTCCCAGAGCGCGCTGTCGGGGCCCTGCCCGGCGGCTGCGGGCGCGCCGGGGTCCGGGGGGACCACGGCGGCCTCCTCGCGGGCGAGGGCCGCGGTGAGGCCGGCGGCCAGGGCAGCACCGCGCTCGGTACCGGTGGCTTCCTCGGCGTCCTCGTCGTAGGCCGGGAGCTCCTTGGGCCTGCGGTGGGCGGCCGGGTCGGTCAGGTGGTCCATGACCCGGGCCAGGGTGGGGCCGCCGGGGTCGGGAGCGGCGGGGTCGAGGGTGGCGCGGACACCGAGGGAGTCCAGGACGCGGTGCAGCCGGGCCGCCTCGGTGCGCCAGGTGCGGTCGACGACCTCGTCCGGATACTCCTGCCAGGCCACCGGCGACCAGTCCGGGCCCGGCTCGGCGGGGCCGCCGTGGAAGAGGCGGGCGGCGAGCAGCGAGGCGGCCTCGTCCACCAGGCCCGGCTCCTCCAGCAGGTCGCAGGCGGGCCGCTCACCGAGCCGGGAGGCGAAGCCCTCGGCCAGCCGGTCGCGCCGGGACAGCTCGGTGAGCGCCGCGACCACGCCCGCGTCCAGCCGGGACGGCCAGCGGCCCATCCGCCAGGCGGGCAGCGCGACCCGGGTGAGAAGGCGGTCCCAGCCGGCGTAGGCGAGGCCGACCTGCTCCTGGGCGACGATCCGCAGTCCGTAGTCCACGGCCTGGGCGCGCTCGGCGGCCGCGGCCGCGACCCCGCGCTCCATCAGCGCCGCGTGCTCCCGGCAGCCTCGCAGCAGCACCCGGGCCACCCAGCCGAGGCCCGCGCAGACCAGGCGGGTGGCCGGACATCGGCCGGTCGTGGAGGAGACGGCGACCGCCGCGTCCAGCCCGCGCACGAAGCGGCGGGCGGCGGCTATGTCCGGTTGCGCCGAGGGTCCGGTACCGGCGACGACCGGGGCGAGGACCGCACGCAGCTCGCCGACGCGCATCCACCACAGGAACGGGGAGCCGATGACGAGCACGGGGGCGGCCGGGACACGGCGGTGCGGGCCCGGGTTGCCGAGCTCGTCGCCGCCCTTGGCCGCGGGCGGCCCGTGCGCCGGATGGGTGCGGTCCTCCAGCCAGCTGTCGCAGTCCGGGGTGAGCGCTATGGCGGAGGGCACCGGGACGTCGAGGCGGTCGGCGAGGTCGCGCACCATCCGGTAGAGGTCCGGGGCGGAGTTCTCGGGGATCGGGACCGTCGGGCTCACGGCCGGCCGGGCGCGGGCCACGACCAGGGCGATACCGGCGGCGGCCAGCAGGACGACGACGGCGAGCACGCCGACGACCCAGCGGGCCGTGTCCCAGCCCCGGCCCACGAAGTGACCGGTGGAACCGCCGGACAGCAGGATCACCGTGGCCGCCGCGGGCAGCAGCGCCACGGCCAGGGCCCGGCCGCGGATGCGCAGCACGGCGAGGGCCCGGGTACGCGCTGCCTGCGCTCCCGCCTCCACACCGATACCGGTACTGGTCACGTCCGGACCTCACCCCCTCCCTGCTGTCCTGGTGCCGTCCTGGCTGTTGCTCACTCCCCCACTGTGGCACCCGCCACTGACATCGCAATGCCGGTGGGCCAAGTGCCGGAACGCTTGCGCCGCACCCTAGTTGGGGCCTCGGCCCCCGTCAGCCGGTTGGGGCATCGGTCACTCGATGGAATGGCTTTGGTCAGAGGTGATCGACAGACAGCAACGATCAGGCCCCGGATTTTCGGGATCCGGGGCCTGAACAGGAGTGGTGCAGCTTCGAGCACGCTGGGAGGGCGCTCAGGCCTCGGCCGTCTCGACCGCCTCGGCCGCCGCCTTCGCCGCGATGTCCGTACGGTGCTGGGAGCCGTCGAGCCCGATCCGCGCCACGGCCGCATACGCCCGCTCGCGCGCCTGGGTCAGATCCTGACCGGTCGCGGTCACGGAGAGAACGCGGCCACCGGCGCTGACCACCGCGTCGCCGTCCCGCTTCGTCCCCGCGTGCAGGACATAGGCGTGCGGGGCGTCCTCGGCGGCCACCGTGTCGAGACCGGTGATGGGGTCACCGGTACGCGGGGTGCCCGGGTAGTTGTGGGAGGCGACCACCACGGTGACCGCGGCGTCGTCACGCCAGCGCAGCGGCGGGAGGTCGTCGAGGGTGCCGTTCGCGGCGGCGAGCAGGACGCCGGCCAGCGGGGTCTTCAGGCGGGCGAGGACCACCTGGGTCTCGGGGTCGCCGAAGCGGGCGTTGAACTCGATGACCCGGACACCGCGCGAGGTGATCGCGAGGCCGGCGTAGAGGAGACCGGAGAACGGGGTGCCGCGCCGCCGCATCTCGTCGACGGTCGGCTGGAGAACGGTCTCCATGACCTCGTCGACCAGCTTGGGGTCGGCCCAGGGCAGCGGGGAGTAGGCCCCCATGCCGCCGGTGTTCGGCCCCTGGTCCCCGTCCAGGGCGCGCTTGAAGTCCTGGGCGGGCTGCAGCGGGAGGACCGTCACACCGTCGGTGATCGCGAAGAGGGAGACCTCGGGGCCGTCGAGGAACTCCTCGATGACGACGCGGTCGCACTCGGCGGCGTGCGCCGTGGCGGCGGCCAGGTCGTCGGTGACGACGACGCCCTTGCCGGCGGCGAGTCCGTCGTCCTTCACGACGTACGGCGCCCCGAAGGCGTCGAGGGCCTCGGCGACCTCGTCGGCGTCTGTGCAAACGTACGAACGGGCGGTGGGCACTCCGGCCGCGGCCATCACGGCCTTGGCGAACGCCTTGGACCCTTCGATCTGCGCGGCCTCCCCGGAGGGGCCGAAGACCGGGACACCCGCCTCGCGCACGGCGTCGGCGACCCCCGCGACGAGCGGGGCCTCCGGGCCCACGACGACGAGCTCGGCGCCGAGCTCCTGGGCCAGGGCGGTGACGGCAGCACCGTCCAGGGCGTCGACCCGGTGCAGCTCGGCGACCTCGCCGATACCGGCGTTGCCGGGGGCGCAGTACAGCGCGGTGACGTCGGAATCGAGGGACAGAGAGCGGCACAGGGCGTGTTCGCGGGCGCCGCTGCCGATGACGAGGACCTTCACGGGGGCCAGCGTAGCCGGATGCACCGACTGGAGGATCCTCCAAGGGGGCTCAGCTGAGGGGTGGCCGTCTGTCGAAACGCTCGCCCTTGGGGGGCTGCCGCCCCAGAAAACCCCGCTTCAGCCTGGACGGCCTCGCCCTCAAGCAGCCGGACGGGCTGATTCATGCGGCTGGGCGCCGTCGCTCTCCAACGCCGGATGCGCCGAGAAACCCAGGGGCGCGGGGAACCGCGCGACCGGCCCACGACCGGCCCACGACCGGCCCACGACGGCCCACGACGGCCCACGGTCGCGACGCCCCCGCGCTCACCCCCACGTCACTCGTTCTGGAACTCGTCCACCACCGTCGCCCCCAGCTCCCGCACGATCAGTTCATGGCCGGAGAGGGCCGACTCGTCGAGGTCGGGGTCGTCCTCCTCGGGGATGTCGTCCTCGGGGGACACCGGGGGCGGCTCGGAGGCCGCGGGCGGCGGAGTGGCAGCCGCTGTCCTCGAGGCGGACGCGGGGGAACCCTGGGGTGTGGCCGTGGGCGGCCCGGGCTGGGACGACGCCGGGCGGGCCGGGGCCGCCGGGGCGGAGCCGCCGTACCCGGACGACGGCGCGGGTGCGCCGCCGTAACCGCCGCCGGGCTGTCCGCCGCCGTACCCGGGGCCGGCCGGGGCCGAGCCGCCGCCGCCCGTCGGGTCGACGACGGCCTCGATCCGCCACTGCACGCCGAACTGCTCGGTCAGCGCCTGCCGCAGCACGTCCTCGCTGCCGCTGCTCGCGAAGTTGTCGCGGGCGCCGGCGTTGACGAAGCCGAGCTGCAGGGTGGTGCCGTCGAAACCGACCACCTGGGCGTTCTGGCTGAGCAGGATCCAGGTGAAGCGGCGGCGGTTCTTGACCGCTTCCAGGATGTTCGGCCAGAGGGCACGGGGGTCCGGGCCGCCGGTGGGGGCGGAGACGGGGGCGGGGGCGGCGGGGGCGGAGGCTTGGGCAGCCGGCGCCGGGCCGGCCGCCGGGGCGCCTGTGGCCGTACCCGTGGCGGTGGCCGTGGGCCAGCCGCCGGGACGCCGGGCGGCGCCGCCACCCGCGGGGGCAGCAGTCGGCCAGGCACCGGGCGTGGCGGCAGGAGGAGCCGGCGGGGCGGTCGGCGTGGGGGCGGGCGGCTGAGGGGCGGCCGGGGCCGGGGTCTGTACCGGTGCGGGTGCCTGTACCGGCGCGGATGCCTGTACCGGCGCAGGTGCGGGGGCCGGCGCGGGTGCCGGCTCGGGTGCCGCTCCCCCTCGTACCGCCGCACGGGCCGCCGCGGGCCCGCCACCCTGCGGGACCGGAGCCGGGGGAACCGCGGCCGAAGCCGGGGAAACCGGGGCCGGAGCCGCCGCCAGGTGTGCCTCGGGTCCGGGGACGTACCCCATCGCGGGCGCACCGCCCCCGCCCGAGAAGTTGACGCCCCGCTCCAGCCGGTCCAGGCGGGCCATCACGGACCGCTCGTCGCCGTAGGCGGCCGGCAGCAGCACGCGCGCGCAGATCAGCTCCAGCTGGAGGCGGGGGGAGGTGGCGCCGCGCATCTCGGTCAGGCCCTCGTTGACGAGGTCGGCGGCGCGGCTGAGCTCGGCGGCGCCGAACGTGCCGGCCTGGGCCTGCATACGTTCCAGAACGTCGGCGGGGGCGTCGAACAGCCCCTTCTCCGCGGCGTCCGGGACGGCGGCGAGGATCACCAGGTCCCGCAGCCGCTCCAGCAGGTCGGCGACGAAGCGGCGCGGGTCGTTGCCGCCCTCGATGATGCGGTCGACGACCTCGAAGGCGGCGGCGCCGTCCCCGGTCGCGAAGGCCCCGACGACGGAGTCGAGCAGGGACCCGTCGGTGTAGCCGAGCAGGGAGGTGGCCATGGCATAGGTCACACCCTCCGCTCCCGCTCCGGCGAGCAGCTGGTCCATGACGGACATCGAGTCACGCACGGAACCGGCGCCGGCGCGGACGACGAGGGGCAGCACGCCCTCCTCGACGGGGATGTTCTCCTGGCCGCACACCTCGCCGAGGTAGTCCCGCAGCGTGCCCGGCGGCACCAGCCGGAAGGGATAGTGATGGGTCCGCGACCGGATGGTCCCGATGACCTTCTCGGGCTCCGTGGTGGCGAAGATGAACTTCAGATGCTCCGGGGGCTCCTCGACGACCTTGAGCAGCGCGTTGAAGCCGGCCGACGTGACCATGTGGGCCTCGTCGATGATGTAGATCTTGTAGCGGCTGCCCGCGGGCCCGAAGAACGCCTTCTCGCGCAGCTCACGGGCGTCGTCCACACCACCGTGAGAGGCCGCGTCGATCTCGATGACGTCGATGGATCCGGGCCCGTTGCGGGCGAGGTCCTGGCATGACCGGCACTCGCCGCAGGGGGTCGGCGTCGGCCCCTTCTCGCAGTTCAGGCAGCGGGCGAGGATCCGTGCGCTGGTCGTCTTCCCGCACCCACGCGGCCCGCTGAACAGGTACGCGTGATTGACCCGGTTGTTCCGCAGCGCCTGCTGCAACGGGCCGGTGACATGCTCCTGCCCGATGACCTCGGCGAACGACTCCGGGCGATAGCGGCGGTACAGCGCGAGAGACGACACGCATACGAGGTTATAGGCGCCCACTGACAACCAGCCCCGCCGGCAAACGCAAGCGCCCCCCACGCACCCGCCAGAGCCAACCTACCCTTGCTGCCTTCCGGCCCTGGGGGAGTTCAGTCAGATAGCGCCGCGTGAGGGGCTCTGCACAGAGTACCCGACGTCAGGGGGTGGGAACGAGTTCGCGAGCACTCCTCTCGGTCATGTAATGTTCCGAGCGGAGGATTCGCCTAGAGGCCTAGGGCGCACGCTTGGAAAGCGTGTTGGGGGCAACCCCTCACGAGTTCGAATCTCGTATCCTCCGCCAGTGCCTCACCGGGCACGATGTCGAAGGGCCCCACCGCTTGCGGTGGGGCCCTTCGACGTTGTCCGTCTCACTTTCCGTCTCAGTTCGTTTCCGGGAGCTCCCAGAGCGCATCGCCAACTTGCGGCGCGACCTTTCGGAGCGTGGTCCCGGTCACGTGCGGGTAGCGGGCGCGCATCGGAAGCCGACCCCGTTCGACATCGGATGCCTTCCGCAACGGGCATCGATCGACGCCGGGTACGCGAACCATCTGTCACCCTCTCTCGCACCCAAGGCGTCATGAGCCTCATGCCCAACTGGGGCAGGATAGTATCGACGGCAATAGTATCTCTGGAGAGACTATTGCCGTCGGGAGGCTTGTGTGCGTCGTTTCATCGGGCGGGATCGCGAACTGAGCGTGCTCGGCAACGCCCTGCAAGCGGTTCGCTCTGCCGTCGGGTCGGCGAAACCGGGGCAGTGCGTCCTCATGCGGGGAAGGCGGCGGGTCGGCAAGTCCAGCCTCGTCGAGGAGTTCCTCCGGCGTACCGAGATGCCATACCTCTTCTTCACCGCGGCGGGCGGCACCGCGGAGGACGAGCTGACGGAACTGCTCGACGCCGTCGCCAGGTCCACACTCCCGGAACGGGAACTGTTCACGGAGGAGGCGCCGGGACAGTGGAACGCGGCGTTCAGGCTGCTCGCGGAGATCCTTCCCGACGACAGCCCGAGCGTGATCGTCATCGACGAAGTTCCCTATCTCATGGACCGCATCGACGCCTTCGAGGGCATGCTCCAGCGGGCGTGGGACCGCCTGCTCAGCCGCAAGCCGGTACTCCTCCTCCTGGTCGGATCCGACCTCTCCATGATGGAGGCGCTGAACAGCTACGACCGCCCCTTCCATCAGCGGGGCCGGGAAATGGTCGTGGGGCCGCTGAACCCGGCCGACATCGGCGAGATGCTCGACCTGTCGCCGGCAGCCGCGTTCGACGCCGCCCTGATCACGGGCGGTCTTCCGCTGATCTGCGCGGAGTGGCAGGCCGGAGCCGACATCTGGGAGTTCCTCCGCGACTCGCTGGACAACCCGATCTCTGCGCTGCTGGTCTCCGCCGAGCGCTCACTGGCCGCGGAGTTTCCACCGCAGGCGATGAGCAGGGAGGTTCTGCGGGCCATCGGAAGCGGGGAGCGGACCTTCACCAACATCGCGCGCGCGGCCGGCGGCATCGCCCACACCACTCTCACCCGAGCCACGGACGTCCTGACCGAGAAACGGGTGGTGGCAGCCGAGCTGCCGCTCTCATTGAGGCCGTCGAAGGAACGCCGCTACCGCGTGGCCGACCCCTACCTCCGGTTCTGGCTCGCGTTTCTGGATCCACACATGGCGGAGATCGAGCGGATGCGGGGAGATCTCACCCTGAGCCGGATCAAGGAACAGTGGACGAGCTGGCGGGGCCGTGGAATCGAACCCCTCGTCCGGGAATCCCTCGCCCGCCTCCTGCCGGACGGGCTCCTACCCGCGGCCCCAGCGATCGGCGGGTACTGGACCCGCAGCAACGACGTCGAAATCGACCTGGTGGGCGCCGACCGGCAGCCGGTGGCCAAACAGTTGCTCTTCCTCGGCTCGGTCAAGTGGCTGGAGAACTCCGCGTTCGACAGCCACGACCTGGCCGCACTGCAGAAGCACCGGGCGGCGATCACCGACGAGCCCGTACCGCTCGTCGCGGTCTCCCGAAGCGGGGTCGGTTGTTCCGGCCTTCAAGCGGTGTACGGCCCCGAGGAACTGCTCAGCGCCTGGCGCAGGGCGTGAGCAATGGCTGCACTCCTGTGACTGCAGTTCCGGATGCCGAAGGGCCCCACCGTTCGTGGTGGGGCCCTTCGACGTCGTCCGTCTCAGTCGGCTTCTGCGGAGTACCAACCAGGGGCGCTCTCCTTGGTGACGACCGACTCCGCCCAGGCCGCGACCGCGAGGACGTCCCGCTTCACCATGTGCCCCTCGACGACCTCGTGGAGCAGCCGCCGCACTCGTGGCCCGCGTCTGTCTCGGTCACCCGGTGATTCGGATCTTCTTCGCCACCGTCACCTGGTCCAGGTCCGACACCCGGACCGTCAGGTTCATCGTCCACTCGCCCGCGATGGGGAGGTTGACGGAGTCGGTGGCCCAGTAGCCGCCCCGGTCGGTGAGGTCGGCGGGGAGGGGGCCGATCTTCTGGGCGGTGAGGGTGAAGGAGAGGCGGAGTTCGGGGACGGCGGAGATTCCGTTGTCGGGGCCGAAGACGACCGCCTGTACGGAGTTGTCGCCGACCCGGCCCGGGTCCAGGGTGATCTGCACCTTGCCGTGGCCGTTCGGGGTGCCGACGTCGAAGGGGACCATCGCGACGGAGGCCGCCGGGATGCCGCCGGCCGCTGCCGTTCCCGTGCCCGACTCGGCCGCCTCGGCGGCCGCGCGGCCGGGCAGCGTGCCGGTCAGGATCGTGGTGATGACCAGGACGGCGACGCCGATGGCGACTTCGGCGAGGACCGAACGGCGCAGGGCCCGGTGGTCCGGCGTGGGGGCCGGCTCCGCCGCGGCCGGTGGGGTCTCCGTGAGCGGTGCGCCGACAGTCTGCGGGACGCGGTCGCGGGTCGTCGCCGCGGCCGCGGCCGGGACGCTCGCCGGCTTCGCGGTCCAGCGGCGGGACTGGGAGGCCGCCGCCAGCAGCAGGGTCACGGCACCGAGTTTCACGAGCAGGAGACGGCCGTACGTCGTGTCGGTGAGCGCCTGCCAGGAGCCCAGGCCGCGCCAGGACTGGTACACGCCGGTGACCACGAGGACCGTCACCGAGGCGAAGGCCACCCGGGAGAAGCGGGTGACGACGACGGCCGGGAGGGGGGTGGCGGTGGCCCGGTAGAGGGTGGTGAGGAGGGCCGTGAGGCCGCCCAGCCAGAGCGACATCGCCAGGAGGTGCAGCACGGAGGACGTCATCGCCAGGGGCACCTGGATACCGGCCGAGGCGTGTTCGGCCGTCGCCCAGGTGAGGGCCAGGGCGACGGCGAGTACGGCGGCTGTGACCAGGAACGGGCGGGACGACGGGCGGAGCCGGTCCGCACGCCCGCGGCGGAAGAAGGCGTACAGGCCTGCCGTGACCGCCAGGAGGGCGACCCTCGCCAGCAGGACCAGGCCCGGGCGGCCCGTCGCGGTCCTGGCGAGCGCGGAGAGGTCGAAGGCCGTCGCCGGGGAGGTGCCCTCCTCGTACGGGGAGCGGAGGACGAAGAGGAAGAGGGTGGCGGCCAGCAGGGCCCACCAGGCCGTCCGGATCGGTTTGCGCAGCGGGGCCGCGTCCGGCGGACGGCAGACGGCTATGAAGGCGACGGTGCCTATCAGCAGAGCCACGGCGAGGTACGCGACATAGCGGCCGATGTTGTAGAGGCTGCCGGTGGCCGGGTTCTCGACCGGGCCGGTGGGGACGGCCGCCGTGGTCGCCGACGGTTTGCCCACGGAGAAGGTGAGGGCACCGGAGACGGGGTGGCTGTCCGCCGACACGACCCGCCACGCCACGGTGAACGTGCCGGTGCCGAGCTCCTTCGGGAAGGTGATCCGGGCGGTGTCCGAGCCGGCGGGGCCGTGTTCGGGGTCGCCGGTGGTCACCCGGTGGTTGGTGGGGTCGTACACCCGGAACGAGTCGTCGAGCAGTCCGACGGACTCGGTGAAGGTCAGGGTGACGGACCCGGGCGACGACTTCAGTACGGCGCCGTCGGCGGGGTCGCTGCCGCGCAGGGCCGCGTGCGCGGAGGCGGGGGCGGCCGACGCGAGAAAGAGCGCGGTGAGGAGGGTGCCGAGGAGGGCGAGGGTGCGCAACGTTCCGCGTGGGGCCGCCTTGTGGGGGGTTGTCGTGCACCGCCGGCCGTGTTCTTCGCTCACGTCACCGTCCTGAGTTCGGAAGCAGGCGTTCATGGGTCATACGGATGGGGGGCGTGCAGCACTCATTGTGCTGAAGGGCGCCGTCACCGCGTCGGCCGGGCGGACACCCCTCCGTCCACCACCAGGTCGTGGCCGGTGATCCACGACGCCGGCGGGGAGGCCAGGAAGACCACCGCGTCCGCCACGCCCTCGGGGCGGCCCGGGCGACCCGTCGGCACCGCCTCCTGCCATCGGCGCACCCCCGGCCGTAGTGGGCGATCAGGTCATCGGGGGTCAGCGTCGGGGAGCGCGTCCGGGAAGGCTACCGACCGGGTGAGAAAAGCCAGTTGAGCGTGCTTTTCGGGCAGGTGGACGTCGGGGAGGTCGATCTCGGGGAGCACGACGGCCGGGCCGGGCGTGAAGCCCTGTCGGGTGAAGCGGGCGATCGCCTTCACGTTGCGGACGTCCGGGTCGACGACGATGCGGTGGCGGTCGAGGGTGTGCAGGGCGAACTCCGTGAAGGCGGAGAGGAGGACGTCCGTCCAGCCGGGGCGGGGGCCTTCCGGTCCGGCCGGGGCGAGGAGGACGTGCATACCGATGTCTCCGGGGCGGACGTCGTAGCACTCGCTCACGCGATCGGCCTCCGGCTCGTACGTCTGGAGGAGCGCGACCGGGGTGCCGTCCCTCTCGGCGAGGTAGGCGTGGTGGGTGTCGAGGGTGGCCATATGGGCGTAGATCTCGGTGACCTCGGCGCGGGTGAGGCCGGTCATGCCCCAGAACGCGGCGCGTTCCTCGCTGACCCAGGTGTGGACGACGTCCGCGTCCCGCTCGGGGTCGAGGGGACGCAGACAGACGGTGCCGAAGCCGTCGACGGGGTGTTCCGAGACGGAGCCGGAGCCGGAGACTGAGTCGGAGACGGGGACTTGGGCGGAGACGGGGGCGGTGACGGGGGCGTTCTGCCGCTCGGAGATCAGTTGCTCGGAGATCAGTTGCTCAGACATCGGTTTCCTCTACGAGTTCCAGTCGGTCCCAGTCGGTACTGACCGGGGCCAGATCGCCCTTGAGCCACAAGGCGAGTTGGTCGGTGTGGTGCGGCGCGCCGGGGACGCCGTCGGCGCCGAGCGGCACCACCCAGAGGCTGTTGTCGCGGTCCGCCAGGTCCCAGACGTACCGGGCGGCCGGGCCGCGCGCGGAGAGGTCGGTGAGACCGGGAACGGCCGAGGTGCACAGCACGCAGTCGTGGTCACCGGACAGGGCCGGTCCGTCGTACGACGGCTCGGGCAGCGCCTGCCAGGGGGCGAGGCGGTGGGTGTCGCCCCAGGTGCCGGTGTCGGTACCGGCGGATCCGCCGGCGGCGACCTCCTCGACTGCCGTACGGACGACGGCGGGACGGTCGATGCCGTACAGCTCCTCCGCCCTCAGAAGGTGTTCCAGGGCGAAGGCGATGCGGGGGGTGAGGGCCAGCCAGGGGAGCAGGACCTCGGGGTGGGCGGGGGGTTCGGCGAGGGCGGCGAAGGCGGGGTGGGCGGCGAGGTGTCGTACGACCGCGGTGCGTACGGCCGCGTAGGCGGCGGCGCCGGTGCTGTCGGCGTCCATCCGGCGGTCCCAGGCGAGGAGCCGGTCGCGGAGTCCGGCGGCCCCGGGGGTGAGGCCGTCGAGGGCGGCCAGGTGGTCGAGGAGGGGGGCGGCGGACGCGAGGTGGGTGTCGGTGTGGATCGCGGGCAGGTCGGCGGCGGACCAGGTGCGGCGCTCGTCGAGGAGGGCGCGGATGCGGTCGGCGCGGTGGGGCGGGGCGAACTCGACGCCGAGAGGGGCGGCCGGGCCACGCTGGTTCGCCATCACGGCCACGCCGTCGGTGAGGTCGCCGTACGGCATCTCGTGCCAGCCCTGCCAGGCGTGGCCGGGGAGCCAGGCCGGGGCGACGCGGGTGCGGTTGGTGTGGGAGCGGACGGGGACGCGGCCGGCGACGCGGTGCAGGAGGCCTCCGTCGGTGTCGGCGGCGTGCACGACGTTGACGGGCTCGGTCCAGGCGTCGAGGGCACGGTCGACGTCGGCGACGCGGCGGGCCCGGAGGAGGGGGAGGAGGGCGCTGAAGCCGAGGTCGGCGGTGACGCGGGGCGGGTAGCGCAACGCCAACGCCTCGGCTTCGCCATCGGCGTATGTCTCCCCAGCCGCACCACCCGTGCGGCTTTCGCAGTCGGGTGCGGGTGGCCCCTGCGGGGGCTGACCACCGGCGGCGGGCGCGGGAGCCCCGGGCCGGATGCGGGATCCGTCGTCGGGTGCGGGTGACCCGGGCCGGATGCGGGATCCGTCGTCGGGTGCGGGTGACCCGGGCCGGATGCGGGATCCGTCGTCGGGCGCGGGTGACCCGGGCCGGATGCGGGATCCGTCGTCGGGCGCGGGTGCGGGTGGCCCCTGTTGACCGCCGTCGGTGGCTGTCGGAGCGGGGGGTGGGGTGGGTGTGGGTGGGCTGATCAGTGGGCCGCGTTCGGTCTCGAGCAGCTCGATGCGCACCGGTGGCTCTCCTGCCACCTCCACCGTCTCCGTGTGCCGTTCGGCCCGGTGCCAGGTCCCGTCCGGACTCAGGGCCTCCACGTCGGTCTCCGTGAAGCGCAGGCGTTCGCGGTAGAGGTCCTGGTAGTCGGCCATCGCGTTGGTGATGGACCAGGCGACCGTGCCCGTGTGGGCGAAGTGGGCGATGCCGGGGACCCCGGGGACGGCCAGGCCGATCACGTCGAACTCCGGGCAGGAGAGGCGGATCTGCTGGTAGACGCCGGGTGCCTCGATGAAGCGGTGCGGGTCGCCGGCGAGCAGTGCCTGGCCGGTGGTCGTGCGGGGGCCCGCGAGCAGCCAGCCGTTGCTGCCGAAGGTGCCCGGCCCGTCCGTGGCGAACAAGGGGACCGCGTCCTCCCCCAGGTGCCGTATCGCCTCCTCGCGCCACAGCTTGGCCGGGAAGCCGGCGAACAGGATGTGGGTGGCCAGCCAGACGCCGAGGGGATGCCAGGGCTCCCAGACGCCGGGGGCGAGGCCGGTGCGGGCGAACTCGGGCGTGCGGGCGGCTCCGCTCGCCAGGCCCTCGTTCACCCCGGCCACGTACGCGCGCACCCACTCCGCCGTCTCCGGGTCCTGTCTCTCCAGCGCCTCGAAACAGCGTCTCGCGGTATCCGCCAGGCGGGCCCGGCGGGCGAACACGTCCCAGGCGACGGCCGGGGAGCCGAGGAAGGACGCCGACGTGCCCTGGGCCCGGTGCCGTTCGACCTCCAGCTGCCAGGCCCGGTCGTGGGCGGTCACCCGGCCCTGCGCACGGGCGAGTTCACGGGCGTCGGGCGCCCGCAGGTGCGGGATGCCCCAGGGGTCTCGGTACGTCTTGATGGTCACCCTGCGACACCTCTTGCCTAAGGTTAGCCTTGCCTAAGTTGAATCGTGGGGGAATCGTACGCGAGGGATGCGGGAGCGGCGGAGGCCGCCCCACCGCGGGCGCGCGGGGCGGATGCCCGCGCGGGATCATCGAGCCATGGACGCCAACGCCAACGCCAGGCCCGACACCGGGGCCGACGCCACGACTCTGCATCTCGCCCAGGACCCCGAGGCCGACGGACTCCTCAGCCGCAGCAGACTCGCCGCGCTCACCGGCATGCTGCTCGACCAGCAGGTCCCGATGGAGTGGGCGTTCAAGGGGCCGGCGACCATCGCCCGGCGGATGGGGACGGACGACCTGGACGCGCACGAGATCGCCGCCCAGGACCCCGAGGCCTTCGCCGCGTTGCTCTCCGAGAAGCCGGCGGTGCACCGCTACCCCGGCTCCATGGCCAAGAGGATCCAGCAGCTGTGTCAGTACCTCGTCGACCACTACGACGGTGACGCCGAGGGCATCTGGCGCGACGTCGACAGTGGCGCGGAACTGCTGAAGCGGCTCCAGGAACTGCCCGGTTTCGGCAAGCAGAAGGCGCAGATCTTCCTCGCCCTGCTGGGCAAGCAGCTGGGGGTACGGCCGAAGGGGTGGCGGGAGGCGGCGGGTGCGTACGGGGAGGCGGAGTCGTTCCGGTCGGTGGCCGACATCACGGGACCCGAGTCACTCGCGAAGGTGCGGGCACACAAGCAGGAGATGAAGGCGGCGGCGAAGGCGGCGAAGGCCGGGGAGAAGTAAACAGCCGGGGGTCGGAGCCCGGAGAAGCAGCCCGAAGAAGCAGCCCGGAGAAGTGGGCGGCGGACCGCGGCCAAGGCTGCGCAAGCATGGCAAGCAAGCAGCGGGAAAAGCACCCGGAGAAAGCGGCCGGGAAAACGGGAAAAGCAGCCGGCCCAGTGAGGGCGCTGTCACTCGATCAGCCCCGCCCTGCTGGCAGGGCCGCTCCCGCCGGTTTCAGCTGGAGGCATGAGCGAGCCTCCCAGCACCGGCCCCGCCGACGACGACCGCACGGCTCACACCGCCCCGGCCACGGCCCCGGCCTCGGTTCCGGCGTCCGCATCTGCATCCGCGTCAGTCTCCGCGCCCGCGCCCACGCCCGCCTACCGGCATGAGCCCGAACCGCCCTTCGAGGGGCCCCTGCACGCCCTCTCGAAGGCGGCCTGGCAGACCGTACTGGTCACCGGGATCGCCTCCCTGATCCTGGGCATCCTGGTCCTCGTCTGGCCGGGCGCCTCGCTGCTCGCCGCCGGTGTGCTCTTCGGCATCTACCTGCTGATCAGCGGCGTCTTCCAGCTGGTCGCCGCGTTCGGCACGCACAAGACGACCTCGCTGCGCGTGCTGGCCTTCATCAGCGGCGCGCTGTCGATCCTGCTGGGCCTGTTCTGCTTCCGCGGCCCGCTGGAGTCGATCCTGCTGCTCGCCCTGTGGATCGGGATCGGCTGGCTGATCCGCGGGATCACCCAGACGATCGCCGCCGTGCACGACCCCGGGATGCCCGCCCGCGGCTGGATGGTCTTCCTCGGGATCGTCACCTTCATCGCCGGCATCGTGCTGATCGTCTCGCCGTTCGAGTCGGTCGCCGTGCTGACGCTGGTCGCCGGCATCTGGCTGGTGGTCGTCGGCATCGTGGAGATCATCTCCTCGTTCGGCATCCGCAGCCGGGCCAAGCACATCCCGCAGGCCCTGTGAGCGGCGTCGACCTCGCGCCCCGCCGGTACGCCGGGCGAGCGGATCTCGTGCCGGGTGTGATGAACACCGTCCGCCGCGTGGGGAGATGACCGCCATGAGCAGCGGTTCCAACTCGTGGCGCCCGCAGCCAGGACACACCTGGCTGCGGGCGCTCGTGCTGCTGCTCGCCCTGCTGCTGCCCGGCGCCCCGACGGCGGCCGAGGCCCTCGCCGCGACCACCCCGGCCGCCTCGGCGGAGACCGCCGAGTACGACGTCCTCGACACCCCGCTGCGGCTCCCCGCCCGCGCCGTGCACCGCGCCGACGTACCCCAGCGCCGCGCGCCGCTCCCCGACGCGGCGCCCGCCGACCCGGCGGACCGCCACCGCCCGTGCGCGACCGCACCGCGTCCGCCGTACGCCACGCCCCTGCTGCGCACCGTGGTCCTGCGCTGCTGACCGACCGACAGGTCCCGCACTCCCCCAGGTCAGTCAGTACTACGCAAGGAACACAGCCATGTCCTCAGACCCGTACGCGGTCCTGCGCGCCCTGCTGCGCGCGGAGGCCGTCCGCAGCGCGCCGAAGCCGGAGGCGAAGTTGGTGCAGCCGCCGAGGCCACTGCCTCAGGAGCAGAAACGCGGTTGAGATCGGCCGGTCGGCAGCCGGGCGGCCCGTGCGGGGCGCCCGGCCCACCGGCCCACCCGGCTCACCCGGCTCACCTGCGCCGGCGCGCCGTACCGAACAGTGACCGGGTGATCTCGCGGCCGAGTTGGGTGCCCACGGAGCGGGCGAGGGACCTGAACATCCCGCTGCCGACCACTTGTTCGACGAGCGAGGGTTCCTCTTTGAGTGGGGGTTTCTCGTCGCGGGGCGCGGGCGCGGCCTTCGGCGCGGCGGCCGGGGTCCGCCGCAGCCTCTCGTACGCCGACTCCCGGTCCACAGCCTGTGCATAACGTCCGTGGAGGTCGGACGCCCGTACCGCCTCGTCGAGTTCCGCCGCGTCGACCGGGGCCATCAGGGACTCCGGGGCCCGCAGCCGGGTCGCCGCGACCGGCGTCGGGGCGCCCCTCTCGCTGAGCACGGTGACCACGGCCTCGCCGGTGCCGAGGCCGGTGAGCAGCTCTTCGAGGTCGTACGACGACTTCGGGAAGGTCTGCACGGTCGCCCGCAGCGCCTTCTGGTCCTCGGGGGTGAAGGCGCGGAGCGCGTGCTGGACGCGGTTGCCGAGCTGGGCCAGGACGTCGGACGGTACGTCCTTCGGGGTCTGCGTGACGAAGAAGACGCCGACCCCTTTCGAGCGAATCAGGCGCACGGTCTGGGTGATCGACTCCAGGAACGCCTTCGAGGCGTCGTTGAACAGCAGGTGCGCCTCGTCGAAGAAGAAGACCAGCTTCGGCTTGTCGGCGTCGCCGATCTCGGGAAGGTCGTGGAAGAGGTCGGCCAGCAGCCACATCAGGAAGGTGGAGAACAGGAGCGGCTTGTCCTGGACGGCGGGGAGTTCCAGGACCGAGACCACGCCCCGGCCGTCCGGCGCCGTACGCAGGAGGTCGGCCGTGTCGAACTCCGGCTCGCCGAAGAAGTCCGCCATGCCCTGCGCCTCGAATGCGGTCAGCGAACGCAGGATCACCCCGGCCGTGGCCGTCGACAGCCCTCCGATGTCCTTCAGCTCGGGCCGGCCCTCGTCGGAGGTGAGGAAGGCGACCACCGCGCGCAGGTCCTTGAGGTCGATCAGCTCCAGTCCCTTGGTGTCGGCGTAGTGGAAGACCAGGCCGAGGGACTGTTCCTGGGTCTGGTTCAGCTGGAGCACCTTCGAGAGCAGCACCGGGCCGAAGCTGGTGATCGTGGCGCGGACCGGGACGCCGTGGCCGAGGCCGCCGAGTGCGAGGAACTCGGCGGGGAAGCCGGTCGCCGTCCACTCCTGTCCCACTTCACCCGCCCGCTCCAGGACCCTCTCGTCGCGCCGCCCGGGGCGGGCGATGCCGGACAGGTCGCCCTTGACGTCCGCCAGGAACACCGGGACGCCCTGCGCCGAGAGCTGCTCGGCGATCAGCTGGAGCGTCTTGGTCTTGCCGGTGCCGGTGGCGCCGGCGACCAGGCCGTGCCGGTTGAGCATGGGGAGCGGGATGCGGATCGGGGCGTCGGGACGGCACCGACCGTCCCAGAGGAGGGCACCGAGGTCCAGGGCCTGCCCGGTGAAGCCGTACCCGGCGGCGATCGCGGCCGCGGCCGGGGGTGGAGGCGAGGGCGCGTCGCCGGTTGGGGCGGCTTCACCGGCACTCATCATCGGACCCCTGTTCCCGTTTCGCCTTTTTGGTGACCTTTACGGCGTCTTTTCCAGCGTCGCACTCGGTCGCCATGGCTGCGCCCGGAACGTCAGGACCGGTAGGCTTTCCGTGTGATCTTCAAGCGCATCGGAAACGGCCGGCCGTACCCCGACCACGGCCGGGAGAGCACCCGGCAGTGGGCGGACGTCGCACCGCGCCCGGTCCGCCTCGATCAGCTCGTGACGACCAAGGGGCAACTCGACCTGGAGACCCTCCTCGCCGAGGACTCGACGTTCTACGGCGACCTCTTCGCGCATGTCGTGAAGTGGCAGGGCGACCTGTACCTGGAGGACGGGCTGCACCGTGCGGTCCGCGCAGCCCTCCAGCAGCGTCAGGTGCTGCACGCGCGCGTGCTCGAACTGGGCTGACCCGGCCGTGTCGACCGACACGGCCGACACCCGCCCGCCCCCCGCCGTTTCCCGCCGGTTGCCCCTTTCGGGTTGGACCGTGCGACGTCGGATGATCATCTATTAGTCAACGCACTCGTGGCGCACTACGCTGCGCTCATGAGCATGCTGACTCCCCCCGGCATGGGCGGCCAGTACCGGATCACTGGGGACAAATACCCTCGCATGCGCCCGCGCCGGCGGCGTGCCCGGCTCGTCCTCTCCATGGTCGCCTCCGTCACCGCGCTCGGCCTCGTCGGCTGGGGCACCCTGCAGCTCATCGACGTCTTCACGGGCGGCGACAAAGAGGCGGCGGCGGCCGGTGGCACCGCGTGCGTGAAGCAGGCCGCGGCGAGCACGGGTCCGGCGGCCGGCGCGTCGGCTGCGGCGCTGCCGAGACCGGCCCAGATCACGGTGAACGTCTACAACGCCACGACGCGTACGGGCCTGGCCAAGGACACCGCGGACGAACTGAAGAAGCGTGGCTTCAAGATCGGCGACGTCGGCAACGCGCCGGCGAAGTTCGACGCGAAGGTCAAGGGCACGGCGGTACTGCTCGGACCGGCCTCGGCCCTGCACACGTCCCTGCCGGTGCTGGCCACACAGCTCACGGCACCGGACCAGCGCACCGAGGCGGGCCGCAAGGGCGCCGCCGTGGACCTGATCCTGGGCAACACGTTCAAGACCCTCACCCCCCAGGCGACGGCGGCGAAGGCCATCACGGCCCTCTCCAACCCCGAGCCGAAGGCATCGACCTCGAAGAAGGGCTGCTGAGAGGCGAGCCGAGCAGGGAACAGGGAGCGCCGCCGTCCCGAAGAGACGCGGCGAACCCCTCGCAACCGGTCGCCACAGACCCGCGGGGAACCCCTCGCGACCGGTCGCCACAGACCCACGGCCGAAGAGACGCACGCGCCCCGTCGGGGGCGCGGGGAACCGTGCGACCGGCCCGCCACGAACCCGCGACCGCCGACGCACCCGCACCCCGGGGCACCGAGGCAGGCGCCCCTACTCGGCCGCCCCGTACAGGCGGTCGCCCGCGTCGCCCAGGCCCGGGACGATGTAGCCGTGTTCGTTGAGGTGGTCGTCGACGGCCGCCGTGACGACCGTGACCGGCGTCCCCGCCAGCTCCCGCTCCATGACCTCGACGCCCTCCGGCGCGGCCAGCAGGACCACCGCCGTCACGTCGTCCGCGCCCCTCCTGATGAGCTCACGGATCGCCGCGACCAGCGTGCCGCCGGTGGCCAGCATCGGGTCCAGGACGTACACCTGACGCCCGGAGAGGTCCTCCGGCATCCGCGAGGCGTACGTGGACGCCTGGAGCGTCTCCTCGTTGCGGATCATGCCCAGGAAGCCCACCTCGGCGGTCGGCAGCAGCCGGACCATGCCGTCCAGCATGCCGAGCCCGGCCCGCAGGATCGGCACCACCAGCGGGCGCGGACGGGCGAGCTTGACGCCGGTCGTGGGCGAGACCGGGGTCTGGACGTCGACGGCCTCGGTCCGCACGTCCCGCGTCGCCTCGTAGGCGAGCAGGGTGACCAGTTCGTCGGCGAGCCGCCGGAACGTCGCGGAGTCGGTGCGCTGGTCGCGCAGGGTGGTGAGCTTGTGGGCGACCAGAGGGTGGTCGACGACGTGGAGACGCATGCCCATAACAGTAACCGCGTCCGCGTACACCTCGCGCGGGTCCGCGCTGGCATCAAACCCCCCGTCCGGGGGAAAGTGGGAATGACCGGACCTGGGGTGGTGCAACCGTGTCTGATCTGCCTGAGCTGCCTGAACCGCCCGACCGCGCGTACGGCGCGCCGGAGGGCGAGACCGAGGCCGAGCGGCGGCGCCGCCGGGCCCGGTTCCTGCGCGACCTCGCCGAGGCCAGGGCGCTGCGCGACCGGGTCCAGCCCCGCCGCGTCAAAACCGCCCGGCTGCGACACGCCATGCGTATGCGGACGTTCCGCTGGTAGGAGTCGGTAGAACCGTAGGGGCGGTAAGAGCCGTAAAGCCGATCCTTCGGCAAAGATCCACTGCTTGTGGCGCGTTGCGGTCCGTCATGGGGAAGGCCGTGCTTGGGCTGCGGGAAAACCCGCGTACGATCCGCAGGTGGCGGCAACGAGTGCGCTGGTGATTCCGTACACGGGCACCTGGATGCCTCTTTGCATACGTGCGATCAAAACTGCCAGACACAGGGAGCCGAAGACGTCCCCTGAACGCCTTGTTTCTGCCACGATTCCGAGTGGGTGGGGCTCGGAGCCCAGCTCTCCCCGCCCAGAACCTCCGCCGGGGGGACCCCCAACCGGCACGCCTAAGACCAGTGGGAGAGTCACGGTGTACTTCGCCGCACTGCTCGCGCGCACCGAAGACGGGTGGGAAGCGAGCGACACAGAGCTCGACGATGTGGAGACCTTGTCGGACCTGGCCGACCTGGCCCGGGAATCGGCGTCGGACGCCGACGACACGGTGCTCGTCTTCATCGAGCAGGAAGACGCGTGGTTCGGCGTCGTGCGCGTGGACGGCGAGGAGGACCCCCGGGTCTTCGTCTCCAACGCAGCCGCCGCCGCCCGTAGCTCGTACGGCGAGCTCCTGCTCACGGACGAACTGCTCGGAAGGGAGCCCATGGACGAAGACGACGACCTGGACGCCCTCGACCTCGACGGCACCGAGGACGGTGAGCCGGAGGCCGAGGACGACGAGGACACGGACACGGGCACGGACACGTCCGCCGTACCGTCCGGCCCGGTCGGTGACACCGGGATCCTCGACGACCTGGGCGTGAGCGCGAAGGAACTCCTGTCGCTCAGCGACGACGCGCTCAGCGAGATCGCCGAGGTGCTGGGCGCCGCCGAGGTCCTGGAGACCGTCCGCTGACCTTCCACGAGGCAGCCGGGTCCGCCGACCCGGTACGCGACCGCTGGCGGGCCGCGATGCGGCTCGCCCTGGACGAGGCCGGCCGGGCCGTCCGGGGCGGGGACGTCCCCGTCGGCGCCGTCGTGCTGTCCCCGGACGGCACGACGGTGCTCGCGACCGGTCACAACGAACGCGAGGCCACCGGCGACCCCACCGCACACGCCGAGGTCCTCGCCCTGCGCCGGGCCGCCGCGGCGCTCGGGGAGTGGCGGCTCACCGGCTGCACCCTCGTGGTCACGCTGGAGCCCTGCACCATGTGCGCGGGAGCCCTGGTCCAGTCCCGCGTGGACCGGGTCGTCTACGGCGCCCGCGACGAGAAGGCCGGTGCCGCCGGCTCGCTCTGGGACGTCGTGCGCGACCGGCGCCTGAACCACCGTCCCGAGGTCGTCGAGGGCGTCCTCGCCGAGGAATCCGCCGGGCTGCTCACGGAATTCTTCCGGGACCGCTGAGGCCCGCTCCCAGCGCCGGTCCCGGGCCCCCGAATAGTGATTTCGGAGCACGGCCCCCCGTGCTGTAAGGTCTCTCTCGGTAGCGTGTCCGAGCGGCCGAAGGAGCTCGCCTCGAAAGCGAGTGTGGCGCAAGTCACCGAGGGTTCAAATCCCTCCGCTACCGCTGAAAAAGGGCCCCGTCGAAAGACGGGGCCCTTTCTGCTTCATGGCCGCGCACAGCTCCGTCGCGCGCCCCCCTTCGCGCCCCGGGACCCGGCAACGGGCCTCGACCAGCGGGCCGTTGGCCCCCGAGGGGGGCGCGAAGGTTACACTCGCGGCCGGCAGCAGGGTCCACAGGCTACGCAGACACGCCGGCAGAGGCAGGCACAGGGGAGGCCGCGGTGGCGGTGAATGCCAAGAAGATCGCCACGTACGTGCTCGTGGTCTTCGCGCTCTACGTGATCATCACAGACCCGGCCAAAGCGGCTGATTACGTCCAGATAGGCTTCGAGGGCATTTCGGACGCGGCCAAGGCCATCGGGACGTTCATGACCTGGCTCGTCAACGGAGCCAAATAGCGCACCACCCACGGGAGCAACCATGATCCGCCACCTGGTCCTCTTCAAGCTCGACGAGGGCGTCGGGCGCGACGATCCGCGGGCCGTCGCGGGCGCCGCGGCCTTCTCCGCACTCGGCGGCCAGATCGAGGAGCTGCGCTTCTGGGAGTGCGGCTGGAACATCACCGAGCGCCCCATCGCCCACGACTTCGCGATCAACTCGGCGGTCGAGGACGGGGACGCGCTGAAGCGGTACCTGGAGCACCCGGCCCACCAGGCGGCCGCGGCGCAGTGGCGGGAGTTCGCCACGTGGGTGATCGCCGACTACGAGTTCTGAGCCGTACGGCGGCCCCCTGGAGGGCCGTACGAGGCCTTCCGGAGACCGCACGGGACCCTCTGGAGACAGGCCCTCCGCCGGGAACAGCGGGGGGCTTTTCTGCGTCTTATGCCCCAACTTGCCGTCTTTCACTCTCAACACGACGTTATGCGGTGCTTGCGCATGGTGCACATGTCTTGTGATGCTATGACCGCTTTTGACGGATGATTGACCGATGAAGAGGTGGCGTTGACCGTGTCGGCCAGTTCTGCGCCGCCCCAGGAAGAGGCGCCCGCCCCCGCTCCCCCCACTGCCCAGCCCCCCGCCCAAGGACCCGCCCAAGGACCCGCCCAGCCGCCCGCCCAGGCCCCCGCGCCACCCCCGGAGAAACGGCGGGGCGCCGACACCCGGGCACTGACCCAGGTGCTCTTCGGGCAGCTGAAGGACCTCAAGCCGGGCACGCCGGAGCACAACCGGGTGCGCGCGGCGCTCATCGAGGCGAACCTCCCGCTCGTGCGCTACGCGGCCGCCCGCTTCCGCTCCCGCAACGAGCCGATGGAGGACGTCGTCCAGGTCGGCACCATCGGGCTGATCAACGCCATCGACCGCTTCGACCCGGAACGGGGCGTGCAGTTCCCGACCTTCGCCATGCCGACCGTCGTCGGCGAGATCAAGCGCTACTTCCGGGACAACGTCCGCACCGTGCACGTCCCGCGCCGGCTGCACGAGCTGTGGGTCCAGGTGAACAGCGCGACCGAGGACCTGACCACCGCCTTCGGACGCTCCCCCTCCACCGCCGAGATCGCCGAACGGCTGCGGATCAGCGAGGAGGAGGTGCTGTCCTGCATCGAGGCCGGCCGGTCGTACCACGCGACCTCCCTGGAGGCCGCCCAGGAGGGCGACGGGCTGCCGGGCCTGCTGGACCGCATCGGCTACGAGGACCCGGCCCTGGACGGTGTGGAACACCGCGACCTGGTCCGCCATCTGCTGGTCCAACTCCCGGAGCGCGAACAGCGCATCCTCCTGCTGCGCTACTACAGCAACCTCACCCAGTCGCAGATCAGCGCGGAGCTGGGCGTCTCCCAGATGCACGTCTCCCGCCTCCTGGCCCGCAGCTTCCAGCGACTGCGCTCGGCCAACCGCATCGAGGCCTGACCGCACCCACCGCCGCGGCTCCCGCCCCGGGCCCCACGCCAGGCCCGGCCCCGGGGCCCTCCGCACGCGACGGCGCATGCGCCGTCGCACGGCCCGCCGCACGCACCGGCGCAGCGTCCGCAGCAGGAACCGTTACCGGTCCGAGACACGCTTCAGGCGACTTGGTGCGGCCATAACCGCAAGCAGGATCGAGCCATCACCGTCACGAGCGAATCGCTCACCAGCGCACTTCCCGACAGTTGGGGGTCGAAATACCGTCAGACCCCCTGCATCCAGGGCGGATTCACATTTCTCATGTCGACATGTCACTACAGCGTGTTGCCGACATGTGACATTCTGCGGGAAGCGCGTTTGCCGGGGCTTCGGCTCCGGTATTCAGGTGAAGGCGCCGTTCCTCGTGAGGGGCGTCGCCGCGACCGTCCCGCGACCCAAAGGGGGTGGCATGTCCGCAGACCAGGGCAGCTCGAAGGTGCTTACGCTCACGAAGAGCGAGGCAGCGCCCAAGGAGCTCGACGCCATCGACGTGCTCGACAGCATCGACGGCGCCCCGGCGCTGGAGACCCCTCCGACCCCGGAAACCCCGGTGGCCTCGGGAAACCTCGACACCCGCACCCTGTCCCGCTCCCTGTTCCTGCGCCTCGCCGCACTCGATGAGGACAGCCCCGAGCGTGCCTACGTCCGGGACACCCTGATCGAACTCAACCTCCCCCTCGTGCGCTACGCGGCGGCCCGCTTCCGCAGCCGCAACGAGCCGATGGAGGACATCGTCCAGGTCGGCACCATCGGCCTGATCAAGGCGATCGACCGCTTCGACTGCGAACGGGGCGTGGAGTTCCCGACGTTCGCGATGCCGACGGTGGTCGGCGAGATCAAGCGGTTCTTCCGCGACACCTCCTGGTCGGTCCGCGTCCCGCGCCGCCTCCAGGAGCTGCGCCTGGCCCTCACCAAGGCCAGCGACGAGCTCTCGCAGAAGCTGGACCGCTCCCCGACGGTCACCGAACTGGCCGCCGTGCTGGGCGTGTCCGAGGAGGACGTGGTCGACGGCCTGGCCGTGGGCAACGCCTACACCGCCTCCTCCCTCGACTCCCCGGCCCCCGAGGACGACGGCGGCGAGGGCTCGCTGGCCGACCGCCTCGGCTACGAGGACACGGCCCTGGAGGGCGTCGAGTACCGCGAGTCGCTGAAGCCGCTGCTGGCCAAGCTCCCGCCCCGCGAGCGCCGGATCATCATGCTCCGCTTCTTCGCGAACATGACCCAGTCCCAGATCGGCGACGAGGTCGGCATCTCCCAGATGCACGTCTCCCGCCTGCTGACCCGCACCCTGGCCCAGCTCCGCGAGGGCCTGATCGCGGACTGAACCGGTTCCGACGGGTTCCTTACTGACGGGGTGTCAGCCACACTGGCGCGATGCTTCTCCGTAGGACACCGAGTGGCCGCCGAGGCGCCGTCATGGCAGCGTCGGCGGCCGCCGTCTGCCTGGCCTCGGCACTCACGGCGTGCGGGGGCGGTGGCAGCGGCGGCTATACGGCGGTGGGGGCGGCCGGCACCTCACCGGGGACCTCGGGGGCGTCGTCGAGACCTACCGGCTCGGTGACGCTGGTCCCGCTGGACGGTTCCCCGGCGGGGGCGGCCAACGGCTCACCCTCCACGGAGGACGGCCGGCCGGCGGCAGCGGCCGGGTCGGCCGCCCCGGGGACCTCGGCCACGACACCGTCACCCGCCGCCTCCCACCGCGCCGGCACCCGGCCCCGACGGTCCGCTCCGCCGGCGCCGAACCCACCGCGACCGACTGCCACTTCGCCCACCGGCACCACCCCCACCAGCACCTCTCCCGCCGCCCTCACCTGGAGCGCCCCCACCCGCGAGCCCACGGACCAGCGGTGGTGCGAGAAGGTGACGGTCGAGTTCCGCAACTCCGGCGGCACGGCGGTCCGTTCCGGCACGGTCGCCCTCGGCACGCACATCATCGACCTGCTCGGCATCGACTGGGCGACGATCGGATCGACGGAGCCCCTGCCGGCCCCGGTCGCGCCCGGCTCCCGTACGAGCGGGTCCTGGACGGTCTGCGTGGACGACTGGCGTGTGCCCCTGGGCATGCATGTCGAGACCCGGGTCGTGGCGGTCGACTGGAAGTGAACCGGCGCGTCCGCGCGGGCACGACGAAAGCCCGGGGCAGTGGACCCCGGGTTCTTCGTCGGGCCGCCGCCCCGGCCCTCGTGTCGCCCGAGGGGCCGAGCGGGCGGCGAGTGACTACTTGAGTGCCAGCCAGGCCACCGCCGCGACCACGACGACCACGGCGACGACGCCGAGGATCAGGCCGATGCGGGGGCCGCCGGTGGAGGAGGGGGACGCCGTCTGCTGGGAGGTCTGCGGGGCCTCGTCGACGAACGCGCGGAACATCTGGGTGCTGCCGGCGGGGTCGTAGTTGCCCTGGGGGCCCTGGGTGTTAGCCATGCCCCGAGACACTAGCGAATCCCGTGGTCCGGCCCAAGTGGGGGGCCGCCCACAAGTGCAACCAGCCTCACCTGGGTGTTTACGTTCGCAATACTTGTCTTTGCCAAGTTTTTATCCCCGCGCCCCCCTACTTATTTGCCTGTGGCAACCAAGCATTCTATGGTTGCCCCAAGCAACGAATACGGGAGGTGTGATGGCGGAGCAGGCGCAGTTCGAGGAGCTGGCGCGTCAGCTCAGCGCCGTCGGAGCTGTGAAGCGGGACCTCGCGCGGATCCTGCCGCACGAATGCCCGGCCGGTTCCGCGGCCGTGCTGACGCTGCTCGGCCGCTACGGATCCATGCGCATGAGCAAGCTCGCCGAGCTTCTCGCCGTGGACATGTCCGTGACCAGCCGGCACGTGGCGCATGTCGCCGAGCGCGGCTGGATCGAGCGGTCCCCCGACCCGGCGGACAAGCGTTCCCGCATCCTGCACCTCACCCCCGCGGGCGAGGCGACACTGCGGGACCTGTCCCGGCGCAGCACCGAGCTGCTCACCGAGCGGCTGGGCGACTGGAGCGACGAGGAGGTCGACCAGCTGATCCGGCTGATGACCCGGCTCCGGGACAGCTTCGGCGACTGCCGGACCGTCCCTGTGCGGCCGACCGCGACGGGGCCGGCCGAGCCGGTCCCGGGATCCCCGAAGGCCGTCGCCACGGCCACGGTCGCCTCCGCCGCCCGCGCCCCCACCATCGCCCCCGTACTCGAATCGACCACCCGTACACCCGCGTAAGACGTAAGAAAAGGAAGCCCATGGCAACGACCACACCAGCCGGTGTGCGGGCCCATGCAAGGCACGGGGGAGGCTCCGTCGAGCAGGCTGCCCCGATGACGCACCGGCAGATCATGGAAGCGATATCCGGGCTGCTGCTCGGCATGTTCGTGGCGATTCTGTCCTCCACGATCGTCACCAACGCCCTGCCGCACATCATCACCGACCTGGGCGGCGGCCAGTCCGCCTACACCTGGGTCGTGACCGCCTCCCTGCTGGCCATGACCGCGACCACCCCGCTGTGGGGCAAGCTGTCCGACCTGTACAGCAAGAAGGCGCTCGTCCAGATCGCCCTGGTCATCTACGTCCTGGGCTCCGCGGCCGCCGGTCTGTCGCAGAACGCCGGCATGCTGATCGCCTGCCGTGTCATCCAGGGCGTCGGCGTCGGCGGTCTGTCCGCGCTCGCCCAGATCGTCATGGCCGCGATGATCTCGCCGCGGGAACGCGGCCGTTACTCCGGCTACCTCGGCGCGACCTTCGCGGTCGCCACCGTCGGCGGCCCGCTGCTCGGCGGTGTCATCACCGACACCTCGTGGCTGGGCTGGCGCTGGTGCTTCTACGTCGGCGTCCCGTTCGCTGTCGTCGCGCTGATCGTGCTGCAGAAGACCCTGCACCTGCCGGTCGTGAAGCGGGACGTCAAGGTCGACTGGTCCGGCGCGTTCTTCGTCGCCGCCGCCGTCTCGCTGCTGCTGGTCTGGGTCACCTTCGCCGGTGACAAGTACGACTGGATCTCCTGGCAGACGTACGCCATGATCGGCGGTTCGATCGTGCTCGGCCTGATCTTCGTGCTCATCGAGTCGAAGGCCAAGGAACCGATCATCCCGCTGCGGCTGTTCCGCAACCGCACCATCACGCTGGCCTCGATGGCCTCCCTGTTCGTCGGTGTCGCGATGTTCACCGGCACGGTCTTCTTCAGCCAGTACTTCCAGCTGGCCCGCGACAAGTCCCCGACGATGTCCGGCGTGATGACGATCCCGATGATCGGCGGTCTGTTCATCTCCTCCACCGTCTCCGGGCAGTTCATCACCCGCACCGGCCGCTGGAAGGCCTGGCTGGTCAGCGGTGGCGTGCTCGTGACGGCCGGCCTCGGCCTGCTCGGGACCATCCGGTACGACACGGCGTACTGGAAGATGGCCATCTTCATGGCGCTGCTGGGTCTCGGCATCGGCATGATGATGCAGAACCTGGTGCTGTGCACGCAGAACCAGGTCGATCCCTCCGACCTCGGGTCGGCCAGCTCCACGGTCACCTTCTTCCGTTCCCTCGGTGGTGCGGTCGGCGTCTCCGCGCTGGGCGCGGTGATGGCCCACCGGATCACGCACTACGTGACGGAGGGCGCCGCCGCCCTCCCGCACAAGTACCAGGCCGCCCTGGCCGGTTCCAGCGCGTCCAGTGACAGCCTTCCGGACCTGGGCAAGCTGCCGGCCCCGCTGCGCACCCTCATGGAGAGCGCGTACGGCCACGGCATCGCCGACGTCTTCCTGATCGCCGGAGGCCTCGCGGCCCTCGCGTTCCTGATCAGCCTGTTCATCAAGGAGGTCCCCTTGAGGACCAAGGGCGCACTCGCCCAGGCCGCCGCCGAGGAGCAGGGCATCGAGGCCGCTCCGGTCGCCGCTGCCGCCGCCGTCCCGGCTCCCGCCGAGGAGACGGTCCCCAGCTGGGCCACCCCGGTCGTGAGCGGCACCACGGACACCGCCACGGAAGCCGCCGGGCAGTTCACCGCCGTGGCGACCATCGCCGCCCCCGAGCAGTCGGCGGGCTCCGGCTCCACCCCGGTGCACGGCTTCGTGCGCGGCGCCGAGAGCGCCCCGGTCGCCCAGGCCGCGGTCACCCTCATCTCGCTCTCCGGCCGCCAGCTCGGCCGCTCGGTCGCGGGCTTCGACGGCTCCTACCGTCTGGACGCCCCCGGCGCGGGTTCGTACGTGCTGATCGCCTCCGCCGACGGCTACCAGCCGCAGGCCTCCACCGTCCTGGTGGGCGAGGACCCGCTGCCGTACGACATCCTGCTCAGCGGCACCAGCGGGCTGAGCGGTGTGGTGCGGGGCGCGGGCAGCGCCCTGCCGGTCAAGGACGCGATGGTGATCGTCACCGACGTGCGCGGCGACCTGCTGGCCACCGCGGCCACGGGTGAACAGGGCCAGTTCGTCTTCGGCGACCTGGTGCCCGGTGTGGTGACGGTCGCGGTGAACGCGGCCGGGTACCGCCCCCGCGCCCTGCCGGTCCAGATCGGCACCACCGGGGTCACCCGGATCGAGGTCGACCTGGACGCCGGCGCCCAGCTCCAGGGTGTCGTGAGGGCCCCGCACGGGCCGCTGGCCGACGCCCGCGTCACCCTCGTGGACGCGGCCGGCAACGTGGTCGGCACGTCCACCACCGGCCTGGACGGCGCGTACGCCTTCGCCGACCTGGACGGCGGTGACTACACCGTGATCGCGACGGGCTACCCGCCGGTCGCCACGGCCCTGAACGTCACCGGCGCCGGTGTCGACGGGCACGACATCGAACTCTCCCACCCCGGCGAGTAGTTCACCCCGGCCCGGGGCAGCGATGGTTCATCGGCTGCCCCGGGCCGTCGCAATCTGTGCAATTTATAGGGCTTTTCACGCCTCTAGATCGGTTTTCAGGGAGAATTCGGGATGGGACTCACCGCCAGGATCCGCACCCGGGACGGATGGGCCGTGTCGCACGCGGTCGTCACGGTGACCGACATGACCGGCACGCAGGTGCTGCGCGTCGAGGCGGACGACGAGGGCACGGTACGGGACCCGAACCCGCTCGCGCCCGGGGCGTACACCGTCATCGTCACCGCCGTGGGCTACGCGCCCGCCGCCTCCAGCGCGATCGTCACCGCCAGCGGCCGTGCCGAGATCGGCAAGGTCACGCTCGCCCGGCAGGGGGGCACCGAGCTGCCGCCGCCCGGCCCGTGGACCGCCGACCCGGCGCACTCCACGGTCGCCGCGGTCGCCCAGCACCTGGGCATCTCCAGCGTCCGCGGCCGCTTCACCGACTTCACGGCGGCCATCGAGATCGCCCCCGACGACGTCGCCAAGTCCCGCGTCCAGGCCGTCATCCGGGCCGCCTCCATCGACACCGGCAACGGCATGCGCGACACGCATCTGCGCTCGGCCGACTTCCTGGACGTCGAGCGGTACCCCGAGTTGACGTACACCTCGACGGGCCTCACGACGGCCGGCTCCGACCGCTGGACGGTCCACGGCGAGCTGTCCATGCGCGGTGTCGTACGACCCGTCGACCTCCACCTCGCCTACCTGGGCACCGGCGCCGACCCCTGGGGCGGCACGCGGGCCGCGTTCCGCGCGACGGCCGAGCTGCACCGCGAGGACTTCGCGATGAACTACAACCAGGTCGTCCAGGCGGGTATCGCGGCCATCGGTACGACCCTCAAGGTCGAGCTGGAGATCCAGGCGGTCCAGGGCGAATCCCTGCCGCAGGCGTAGGCCCAGCAGGGTCAGGCAGCGATCAGGCGGGGCGGGTCCCCTCGGCCTAGGCTGACGGCATGGCACCGAACATCGCGACGAACACCGCCGTCTCCCTCGACGAACTGCTGGACTTCGTACGGCCCCGCCACCGCGCGATCCTGCTCACGCGCCGCGCCGACGGCAGCCCCCAGGGGTCGCCGCTGACCTGCGGGGTCGACGACTCCGGGCGGATCGTGGCCTCCACGTACCCCGAGCGGGCCAAGACCCGGAACGCCAAGCGGGACGAGCGGGTGAGCGTGATCGTCCTGAGCGACGACTGGAACGGGCCGTGGGTCCAGATCGACGGCAGCGCGGAGGTGATCGACTCGCCGGAGTCGGTGGAGCCGCTGGTGGAGTACTACCGGAACATCGCCGGGGAGCACCCGGACTGGGACGAGTACCGGGCGGCGATGCTGAAGCAGGGCAAGTCGATCATTCGGGTGACGCCGGAGAAGTGGGGGCCGGTGGCTACCGGGGGGTTCCCGGCGCGGTTGGCCTCGCCGGAGGCCTGAGGGGTGGGGGGTGCGGGTCGGTCGGCGGGTGCGGGTGGTTCGTGGCTGGTCGCGCCCGGCGGCGGAGCCGCATATCGGACACGGTCCCGCGCCCCTCAGGTGGGTCGAGTCACCTTCGCTTCGATGCCGGCGATCAGCAGATCCAGGGCGAAGGCGAAGTCCCGGTCCAGCATCTCGGCGACCGTGTCGCCGCCCCTCGCGGCCATGAGGTCTGCCGATTCCTCGATGATGGCGGCCGTTCCCGGGGCCTCGGTCACCGCGGTCATCGCGGTGCTGAAGTACTCGTCCGGGGTCATGCCGGCCGCTGCCACCCGCTCGGCGAAGTGGCCCTCGATCGTGCCGTAGCCGTAGACGAACTGGAAGACGGCCGAGATCGCGCCGGTCACCCCGTGTGCGGGCAGGCCGGCGCGGCGGACGACCTGCTGGACCACGCGGGAGAAGGCCAGCGAGTGGGGACCGACGTTGAGGTACCGGCCGGCCAGCGGGGAGAGCCAGGGGTGGCGGACCAGCAGCGCGCGGTACTCCGTGGCCAGCGCCCGCAGTTGCTCCCGCCAGTCGCCGTCGGCCGCCTCCGGCAGCCGCAGTTCGCCGAAGGCCGCGTCGAGGGCGAGTTCGAGCAGGTCGTCCTTGGTGTCGACGTACCAGTACACGGACATGGCGGTCACGTTGAGTTCGGCCGCCAGCCGCCGCATGGAGAACTTGTCGAGCCCGTCGGAGTCCAGGAGCCGGACGGTGACGGAGGTGATACGGGACCGGTCGAGACCGGACGGCTGACCGCTACGGCCCCCTTTGCCCGTCTTCTCCCCAAGCCACACACTGGCCCGCGCCATCACGACACCTTCCTCCACGATCACTTCTGAAGATGCTAGGACGCCGGCGTCCCTTCGGGGGCGCGGGACCGTGTTCGATATGCGGCTCCGCCGCGGCGCGACCGGCCACGAACCACCCGCACCCGCGATCCGACACATACCCCCTTCCCACTAGGCGACATTCCTCTCCGCCCGGCGAAGAAGTCCCGCCGCCACGAACCCTCCGACCACCACGGCAACCGCCCCCACCAACTGCCCGGCCCCCAGCCCCGCCGACAGCGACTTCCCCGACGCCACCGAAGAGCTCAGCACCGCTCCCAGCACGGCCACCCCCAACCCGTTCCCGAACTCCGCCAGCGTGCCGTTGATCCCGGCCCCCACCCCGGCCTTCTCCGGAGGGATCGCGCTCATGATGGCGTGCGCCATGGCCGGGTTGGCGATCGCGCACCCCGCTCCGATCAGCAGCAGACCGAGCAGCGTGCCGCCGTACCCGCTCGAATCCAGTACGGCGATGGACACCAGCCCGAGCGACATCAGCAGCATCCCCAGGGCTATCGCCACCGGCGTACCCAGCTTGGCGGCCCACCTGGCCGACAGGCCGGTGAAGTTGAGGGCGACGACCGCGAGCGCGAGCGGTGCCGTGCGCAGGCCGGCCTCCAACGGGCCGTAGCCGAGGACGAACTGCAGGTGCTGGGTGAGCAGGAAGAGCGCGCCGCCCATGCCGAAGGTGATGAGCACCGCACCGGCCACGGCACCCGTGAAGCGGCGGTCCCGGAAGAAGTGGGGGTCGAGCATGGGGTGGGGGATCCGGCTCTCCCCGTACGCGAACAGCGCCAGGACCGTCACCGCCACGGCCCCCGTGACCAGCACCCGCGCCGATGTCCAGCCGTGCTCCGGGCCGGAGATGATCGCGAAGACCAGTGCGGCCATGCCGATGGTGGAGAGCAGCGCGCCGAGCAGGTCGGGGCGGTCGCCCTGCGGGTTCTTCGACTCGGGGACCAGGACGACCACCGCCGCCAGGGCCAGCGCCGCGACCGGGAGGTTGATCAGGAAGATCGCGCCCCACCAGAAGTGGTTGAGCACGAACCCGCCGATCAGCGGCCCGGCGGCGAAGCCCAGCGCGTTGACCGCGCTCCAGATGCCGATGGCCTTGGGGTGTTCGTCGGAGGTGAAGATCTGCATCACCACGGCGAGGGTGGTGGTGAGCAGGAGGGCGCCGCCCACGCCCATCCCGGCGCGCGCGGCGATCAGTTGGGTGGTGGAGCCGGCCAGGCCCGCGGCCAGCGAACCCGCGCCGAACAGGACGAGTCCCGTGATCAGCATCTTCTTGCGGCCGTAGCGGTCGGCCGCGCTGCCGGCGGTGAGCAGCAGGCCGGACTGGACGAGCGAGTACGCGTTGATCATCCACTGGATGTCCGCGGTGGCCGCGTGCAGCTCCCGGGTGAGGGAGGGGATGGCCACGTTCAGAACGGTGTTGTCGAGCAGCACGGTCAGCTGCGCGAGGCAGATCACACCGAGGATCAGCCAGCGCTGGGGGTGGCCCTGAGAAGTCATGTTGTACACCGTAAGAGACTTCTTATACGGCGTACAACGCAGTTTCCCCGGACGTACGCGAAAGGGCGGTGGCCGAAGCCACCGCCCTCTCGCCGATCAGGCAACCGTCAGCTGCTGCTCGCCTTCCGCGTCAGGTCGTAGAAGGTGGACGAACCGACCGTCACCTTCTTGAAGTTCTTCTCCACCCACGAGGTGATCTGCGAGGACGTGCCGCTGCTGCTGCCGCCCATGCCACCGCCGGTGCCGGAGGAGACGAAGTAGTGGATCCTGCCGTCCGCCACGTACTCCTTGAACTGGGCGAGCGTCGGGGACGGGTCGGTGCCGTTGAAGCCGCCGATCGCCATCACCGAGTCGTCGGTGGCCAGCTGGTAGCTCGCCGCGTTCTGGGCACCGATGGCCGCCGCGACCCAGGTGTACTTCGAGGCGTCCTTCTCCAGCAGCTTCTTGGCCTCGGAGGTGACGGTCGCGCCGTTCAGCAGGCCGCCGACGCCACCGCCGCCGCCCATGCCGCCGCCTTCGCCCATCTGCCCGCCGCCGGGGAAGCCGTTGCCGTTCTGCGTGCTGCCGTTGCCGTTCTGGCCCTGGCCCTGCTGGTTCTGGCCCGGCATGCCACCGCCGAAGCCACCGGTGCCGGCGGTGCCGCCGCCCGGGAAGCCCTGCTGGCCGTTCTGGCCGTTCTGGCCCTGCTGGTTCTGGGTGTTGCCGTTGCCGTTCTGGCCCTGCTGGTTCTGGCCGAAGCCACCGCCGCCGCCCATGCCGCCCCGGCCGCCGCCCCCGCCGGGACCGCCGCCGAAGCCCATCATGCTCGCGCCCGCCGGGCCCGCCGTCGGGATGGAGCCGGTGTGCGCGGAGCCAACCGTGCTGAGGGTGTACGCCGTCGGGCCCGCCAGCGCGGCCACCAGGCCCACCGCGGCCGCCCCGAGGGCGAGTCGACGGCTGATCCGGCCCGCGAAGATCAGGCCGAGCGCGGCGGCCAGACCGCCGATCAGGACCAGCCACTTCAGCCAGGGCAGGTACGTGGAGGTGCGGTTGAGAAGGACGTAGCCCCAGACCGCGGCCGAGACCACGGCGGCGGCGAGGGTGATCGACGCCCACAGCTCGGCGCGCTTCTCCCACAGCAGCCCCGCGCCCATGCCGACCACCGCGGCGATGTAGGGGGCGAGGGCGACCGTGTAGTACTGGTGGAAGATGCCGGCCATGTAGCTGAAGACCACCATGGTGATCAGCAGCGAGCCGCCCCAGACCAGGAACGAGGCCCGGGTCACCGAGGTCCGCTTCAGCTTGCGCGTCGCCACCAGGCCCGCGACCAGCAGGATCAGCGCGGCCGGGAGCAGCCAGGAGATCTGGCTGCCGATCTCGGAGTTGAACATCCGGTCCCAGCCGGTGGCACCCCACTGCCCGGAACCGGTGCCGCCGCCACCGCCGCCGACGCTGCCGGTCTCGTCGCCGCTGAGCCGGCCGAGGCCGTTGTAGCCGAAGGTCAGCGACAGGAAGCTGTTGTCCTGCGAACCGCCGATGTAGGGGCGGGAGGAGGCCGGCCACAGCTCGACGATCGCCACCCACCAGCCCGCCGAGACGATCAGCGCGCCGGTCGCGAGGGCCAGCTGGCCGATCCGCTTCCTCAGCGCGTGCGGGCCGACGGCCGCGTACACGAACGCCAGCGCCGGCAGGATCAGGAACGCCTGCAGGGTCTTGGCGAGGAAGGCGAAGCCGATCGCCACGCCCGCCCACACCAGCCACTTCGTCCTGCCGTCCTCGACCGCGCGGACCACGAAGTAGCAGGCCAGCGCCATCAGCAGGGCCAGCATCGCGTCCGGGTTGTTGAACCGGAACATCAGCGCCGCGACGGGGGTGAGCGCGAGCACGGCGCCCGCGATCAGGCCGGCCGCGGGGCTGAACCGGCGGCGCACGGAGGCGTGGACGACCGCGACCGTGCCGACGCCCATGAGGACCTCGGGGCCGAGGATCGTCCAGGAGTTCAGGCCGAAGATCCGGGCCGCGATCTCCATCGGCCACAGGAACGCGGAGGGCTTGTCGACGGTGATCGCGTTGCCCGCGTCCAGCGAGCCGAAGAACATCGCCTTCCAGCTCTTGGTGCCCGCCTGGACGGCGGCCGAGTAGAAGGAGTTGGAGTAGCCGTTGACGCTCAGGTCGTAGAAGTAGAGCACCGCGGTGACGAGCAGCAGGCCGAGGAAGGCCGGGCGCGCCCAGCGGGGGTCCTCGGGGCGGCCGCGCCAGAGTCTGCGGGCGAAGGGCTGCCTGGGCTCGCCCGAGCCCGTCCGTGGCACCGGCGGGGCCGGGACGTCGTGGACGTCCTGGGCGTCCGGCGCCTGCCGGGGCGCCGGGGGAGCCTCGGAGGCCGGGCTCCACGGGGCCGGACGGTCGGTGTGGGTGCTGCTCATCGGGGATCCCCCGGATCGGTGTCATGGGGGCGCACCGGCTGCAACTGCATGGTGGCGTCCCTCCAGGTGCCGTCCGCGGCTTCGCCGGCGCGGAGTCGGGTGGTCGTGGTGGCGCCCTGGGCGTAGGGCTGGTGCGCCGGGCGCTGCGGGAGCGGGCCCGGCTGCTGGTGTCCGCCGGCGGCCGTGGAGTACGTCGGCGACGACGGGTTGTGCGTGGCCACCACAGTGGAGGAGTCCTGCCGGGGGCCGTCGCGGTCCGGGAAGACCCAGGCGCGGAAGAGCAGGAAGCGCAGGACGGTCGCGGCGAGGTTGGCGGCGACCAGCACCGCCAGCTCGGTGGAGTGCGCGGGGTCGCTGCTCGCCGCGTTCAGGGCGGCGAGCGAACCGCTGGTCAGCGCCAGGCCGATGCCGAAGACGACCAGGCCCTGCGCCTGGTGCCGGACCGCCCCGCCGCGGCCGCGCACCCCGAAGGTGAGGCGCCGGTTGGCGGCGGTGTTCGCCACCGCCGACACCAGCAGCGCGAGCGCGTTGGCGATCTGCGAACCGGAGAACTGCCGGAAGAGGCTGTACAGGACCAGGTAGAAGAGGGTCGACAGGGCGCCGACCACGCAGAAGCCGACGAGCTGGCGGGCCAGGCCCTTCGGCACGTCCTGGATGTCGCGGTCCCGCGGGTCGTCGCCGAACGGGCGGGCGATCCGGTCCAGCGGCAGCGAACCGGTGGCCAGCGCCTTGCCGACCCGCCACACGCCCTTGAGGTCGTCGGTGGCCGTCTTCACGATGTGCACGGTCGAGTCCGGATCGTCGACCCAGTCGACGGGCACCTCGTGGATACGCAGTCCCGCGCGCTCGGCGATCACCAGCATCTCGGTGTCGAAGAACCAGCCGGTGTCCTCGACCATCGGCAGCAGCACCTGCGCGACATCGCGCCGGATCGCCTTGAAGCCGCACTGCGCGTCCGAGAAGCGGGCCTGCAGCGAGCCGCGCAGGATCAGGTTGTACGAGCGGCTGATGAACTCCCGCTTGGCGCCGCGCACCACGCGCGAGGAGCGGGCCAGCCGGGAACCGATCGCCAGGTCGGAGTGGCCGGAGATGAGCGGCGCCACCAGCGGCAGCAGCGCGTTCAGGTCGGTCGACAGGTCCACGTCCATGTACGCGAGGATCGGCGCGTCCGAGGCCGACCAGACGGTCCGCAGCGCACGGCCGCGGCCCTTCTGCTCCAGCCGGAACGACTTGACCTCGGCCATCTCCGCCTCAAGGCGCTGTGCCACCTGGGGGGTGGTGTCCGTGGACGCGTTGTCCGCGATGGTGATGCGGAACGCGTACGGGAAGGTGCGCTTGAGGTGGTCATGCAGTCTGACGACGCATGGGCCGAGGTCCTTCTCCTCGTTGTAGACGGGGATCACTACGTCCAGGACAGGCGTACCGGCGTCTCCGGCCGGGAGGTGCTCCCGCGCCGGCAGGGTGCCGGGAGAAGAGTCGGTTCGCATGGGAACGACTCTGGTCAAGCGCCCTGTTGCACCCATGTGGTGGCACTGTGCTGTGCCTGTGAGTGCGATTGCCAGTTCGTTTCGGGGGCCGGCTGGGGAGCCGCCGGGGCAAGCGCGGGGAGATAGAGGGTGAACACCGTGCAGCCCGGAACGCTGTCCACGGTGACGGCACCGCCGTGCGCGGACGCGACGGCCTGCACGATGGCGAGCCCCAGGCCGGTGGACCCGGTGGACCGCGACCGCGCGGAGTCGCCGCGCGCGAACCGCTCGAAGACGTGCGGCAGCAGGTCCGGCGGAATGCCCTGACCGTTGTCCTCGACGTCCACGCACATCCAGGGCCCGCGCCGCTGGATACGAGCGGTGACGGTGGTCCCGGGCGGGGTGTGCTTGCGGGCGTTGCCGAGCAGGTTGACCAGCACCTGCTGGATACGGGCCGCGTCGGCGGCCACCAGGGCCGGCTCGTCGGGCAGGTCCAGCCGCCAGTTGTGGTCCATGCCGGCCGCGCGCGAGTCGCTGATGGTGTCGACGACGAGCGGGATGAGGTCGGTGTGCTCGAACTGCAGCGGACGGCCCGCGTCCAGCCGGGCGAGCAGCAGCAGGTCCTCGACGAGGAGGGTCATCCGGCCGGCCTCGGACTCGATACGGCCGAGGGCGTGCCGGGTGTCGGGCCCGACCTCCTCCCGGCCGCGCCGGGTCAGTTCGGCGTAACCGCGGATGGAGGCGAGCGGGGTGCGCAGCTCATGGCTGGCGTCCGCGACGAACTGCCGTACCCGCATCTCGCTCTGCTGGCGGGCGTGCAGGGCGCCGTGCACGTGGTTGAGCATGCGGTTGAGCGCGGCGCCGACCTGGCCGACCTCGGTGTGCGGGTCGCACTCGGACTCCGGGACCCGCTCGCTGAGGTTGACCTCGCCGGTGTGCAGGGGGAGTTCGGAGACACGGGTGGCGGTGTTGGCGACCCTGCGCAGCGGGCGGGTGGCCACACCGACCATGACGGTGCCGGCGAGGGAGGCGGCGATCAGGCCGGAGAGGGTGAGGCTGATCTCGACGATGATCAGGGTGTTGATCGTGCCGTCGACGTCGGAGGTCGGGATACCGACGTAGAAGGTGCCGTTGTTGCCCTTGACGTACTGGGCCTGGTACGTGCCGAGGCCCGGGATGTCGACCGTGTGCGGCCGCTGGTCCTGGGCGACGGAACCGAGCGCCTTGATCTGGGCGTCGCTGAGGTCGTCGGGGGTCATCTGGGTGTAGCCGGCGGAGTTGTTCTCCTTGGTACCGACCTTGCCGCTGGTGATCGACCCGTTCTCGACCTGGGCCGCGATGGTCTTCTGCGGCTGCGGCCCCTGGGTGACGAAGTCGCCGAGGGTCTTCGGCTGTTTCGGCTTGAGCTTGTTGGCGTTGCCGGCCGGCGGGCTGCCCTTGCCGTCGAAGCCGCCCACGGGCCCGCCGGCCGCACGCAGTGCCACCTCGCGCAGGTTGCTGTTCAGCTGCCCGTACAGGTGGTCGCGGAGCACGAGGGTGGTGACGGTCCCGATCACCGCGCAGACCACGGCTATCAGGGTCACGGACACGACGACGAGCCGGGTCCGCAGGGTGCGCGGCTGTCCCGCTCGTCGCTTCTGCGCACGCGGCCGTCGTCGCCCGCTCATGACGCGGCGGGCTTGATCAGGTAACCGGCCCCACGCCGGGTGTGGATCATCGGCTCCCGGCCGGCGTCTATCTTCCTGCGCAGGTACGAGATGTAGAGCTCGACCACATTGGCCTGGCCGCCGAAGTCGTAGGACCACACCCGGTCCAGGATCTGGGCCTTGCTGAGCACGCGCCGCGGGTTGCGCATCAGGAAGCGCAGCAGCTCGAACTCGGTGGCGGTGAGGTGGATCGAGTCCCCGGCCCGCGAGACCTCGTGACTGTCCTCGTCCAGGGTGAGGTCGCCGACGACGAGCACCGAGTCGGACCGCCGGTCGGCGGCGCCGGAGCGGCGGATCAGCCCGCGCAGCCGGGCCACGACCTCTTCGAGGCTGAAGGGTTTGGTGACGTAGTCGTCGCCGCCCGCGGTGAGACCGGCGATCCGGTCCTCGACCGCGTCCTTCGCGGTGAGGAACAGCACCGGCACGTCGGGCAGCTCGCGCCGCAGGCGACCGAGAACGGTGAGGCCGTCCATGTCGGGCAGCATCATGTCGAGGACGACGGCGTCGGGCCGGAACTCCCGTGCGGTCTGGATGGCACCCGTGCCGTCACCCGCGCTCCGGATCTGCCAGCCCTCGTAACGCAGGGCCATGGACAGGAGTTCGGTGATCGACAGCTCGTCGTCCACCACAAGCACTCGGACGGGGCTCCCGTCCGGCCTCAGCAGTTCGGTGCGCCCCTGGGGCGAGGTCGTGGTCATGGTGGACACCTTGTCGGGGTCCTCTGAGAACACGCTTTCACTAATCTGTGATTTCCCTAAGAAACACACAGGCGCCTCTCAGGGAACGCCTGGGAAACCCATCACATGCGCACGAACTCGTGACCGCGCCCGCCTGCGGGCTGTGCGGATCATGTACGCCCGGTGTGTGACCCGATCCGCTGATGAAAGCCCGATGAACCGCTGATGAGAGCGTACCGGGGCGGGCGACGGGGCGCCTGTCGGATGGATTCGGGCGGACCTCGGCAGGTCTGCCGCCGGGGTCCTTCCCGGGTGTTCGGCACGGGTCAGAACAGACCCTCCTGGGGCGCGGAGAACTCCCGCACGGGCACGCCAAGTTCACCGTCGCCCCCCGCTCCGGCGGCGGTCAGTTCCCACCCGGGCAGCAAGCGCGTGTCGAGGACGACGACCCCGCGCCGGGTGGCGAGATGCAGATCCGGCCCGGCGGCCGCGACGAGCTCGCCGCTCACCACACCGCCCGGGACCAGCTCGACCACCTCGCCGACCGCGGCGGGCGCCCCGTCGAGGCCGAACACCCGCACATGGTCGACGACTTGGCAGGGCTCGGGAACGAGCGCCTCGGGCCACGCCGCGAGCGCCAGGGCCCGGGCATGGAGCACGACGACCTCGGCGGCCCGCTCGGTGTCGCTGCCGGGCAGGGCGGCCCGTGCGGCGCGCTTGGCGCCGTAGGGGATCCGGTCGGGCACCCTGAGCGCGGCCCGCAACAGCTCCTCGGCCCGCCGCGCGGCCATCAGCGGCCCGGCGCCCAGCCAGCTGAAGCACACGGCCCCCTGCTCCAGCAGCCGCGCCGACCCGCGCTCGACGCCGGTGATCCCGACCTTGACCATCCCGGGCCCGAACCACGCCAGATACACGTGGTACGGCCGAGGATCGTCGGCGATGCCGTCGGCGGCCACGGAGTGCGCCCGGTCCAGCCGGCCACACTCCTCGCAGCGGGCGCCGGTGCTCCGCCCGGAGACGGAGGCGTGTACCGCGCAGGGGTGCCCACGCGCCCCCACGCACTCCCGCACACCTCCGTCGGCCGCCCTGAAGGCGACGCGCTTGCCCGGCGCGAGCACACTGCGCCGCCCGCCGCTCCACACCAGTACAGGCCCGTCGTCCGACCACCGCAGCCCCGAGCATTTCCACACCTGTGCCATCACTCGCGAGCGTAGAGGGCGGCACTGACAACGGGGCGGAGCCGGGGACTTGGCGGTGGGTGCCGGCTCCTGGTCAGCCGCCGGTGCGGGCGGTGGCCGGCTCGGCCTCCCCGGTGGTGGTCACCGGCTCCGGCGCGGACCCGGTACGTCGTCCACGGCCCGCGAGCCGGCACGCCACGCATCCGGGGTGGCCCTCGCGTGCGCCGGTGTCCCGTACTCCGGGGGCCCACTGCGTCCGGGGCCGGGGGCCGGGCGGCTTGCCCCAGCCGGCGAGGTGCAGATACCAGGTGACCAGGATGCTCACGGCGCCCACCGCGCCCCCTCCGACCAGGGCGGGGACCGAGACGGCACACACCCCCCACCCCAGCAGACCGCTTCCGACGGTCGCGATCGCGGTACCCGTCCACCCGGCGACCGTGTGACCTTCATCGTGCAGACTCACGTACCCGCCTCCCCTTCACTGGCAGCGGAAACTTCAATGACAGCGGAAACACGACGTTCGACGCGAGGACCACTAGAATCCCTCACTGTCTAAGGAATTTACCCCCTACATCTCTCACGTGCTAAGGGAATCGGCGAATCTCCAAGGAATCGGGAACGACCATGCACGGCAAGCCGCGACCGCCCGCGGACCCCGCCCGCGCCCTGTCCGCGATGGACCACCTCATCGCGGCCCATGTGATCGGCCAGCAGGAGCTGGCCCGGCGGCTCGGGGTCAACGTCACGGACCTCACCTGCTTCGGCTTCGTCCTGGAGGCGGGCGAGGACCTGCTGACGGCGGGCGACCTGGCCGCCCGTGCCCATGTGACGACGGGCGCGGTGACGGGCATCCTCAACCGCCTGGAACGCGCGGGCTACGTGACCCGGCGCCCCGACCCCGACGACCGCCGCCGGGTCCGCGTGGCCGCGGTCCCGGACGCGGTCAGCCGTGTCGAAGCGGTGTACGCCGGCCACTACAGAGGCCTCACGGACCTGTTCGCCGACTACACCCCCGACGAACTGGCCACCCTCACCGACTGGTTCACCCGCGCGACGAATCTGGCCCACGAATACCTGGAACGGCTGAACCGCAACGGGTCCGGGGCGTCCGGCGATTCCGCGGGGCCGTGCTGAGTCCTCCCCCGGGTAGAGCAGCCGCATCCACCCGATTTCCACCCTGCTTCCACCCATGGGTCCACGTGCCGGACGGGTCCGGAACCGGATAGTCGAGGCATGACGATTTCCGACTGGATCATCGATGTGGCGCTCATCCTCGTGGTCATCAAGCAGATGCGGGAGGAGAGGCTGACGGCCTTCAGGCTGCTGCTGCCGCTGGGCCTGATCACCTGGGTGGCGACCAGCTACCTGCACGACATCCCGACCGCGGGCAACGACCTCTCCCTCACAGCGGCGTTCGCCGGGATCGGCATCGTCTGCGGCGTGGCCGGCGGCCTGCTCACCCGGGTCCGCTTCGCGGACGGGCACGTCCGGGTCAAGGCGACCCTGGGCGCGGCGGCCCTGTGGGTGCTCAGCATGGGCTTCCGCCTTGGCTTCGCGATCTGGACCTCCCACCCCTCCGGCGAGGCCCGCATAGCCCACTTCTCGGCCTCCCACGACATCACCAGCGGACAGGCGTGGGTCGCCGCCCTGGTGCTCATGGCCGTCAGCGAGGTCGTCATCCGCCTGGGCATCATCGTCGTACGCGGCCAGACCCTCCGCGGCCGCGAGCGCACCCGCGTCCTCACCACGGCGTGAGCCGCGCCCACCGTCGCTCGCGGGCCGTCCGACCCGCCCCGCCCGCTGTCAAATCCCTGTGTTAGGTTGCGCCCCTTGATCGATCGTGAGGGTTATGTGGGGGGCCTTTTCATGAAGCCGGCACGACTCTCGGCACCAACCGCCGCAGCACTGCTCCTGGGACTGACGACCGTCATGGGTCCCGGCGCGGTCGGCTCGTACGCGGCGTCCTCGGACACGCCACTGCCCATCGCGCACTTCGCGCACCTGGTCGTGGACGCTCCGCACGGACACCTGTTCATCAGCGGCGGCGCCGGCACCGACGCCATCCTCGTCACCGACCTCGACGGCGGGAACCCGACGCTGATCGGCGACGAGCCGGGCGCCACCGGCCTCGCCGTCTCCGCCGACGGGTCCGCGCTGTACGCGGCGCTCCCGGGCGAGGACGCGATATCGGTGATCAGCACGGAGAAGCTGACCGAGTCGGCCCGTTACGCCACGGGCGCGGGCACCCGTCCCGACTCGCTGGCCGTCGCCGGGGGCACCCTCTGGTTCGGATACGGCACGGCGGGCGCCGGCGGTATCGGATCCGTCGACGGCACCGGGGCGGTCACCCTCCAGCAGGATCCGGGTGGTTGGACGGCACCGCCGATGCTGGCCACGACCCCCACGCCCTCCGGCGTACTCGCGGCCGCCGCGCAGACGGGCGACACCTCCGCCGTCGTGACGTACCGGGCCGAGGGCGGTTCGCTGACCCGGCAGGCCGCGAAGGCGCTGCCCGTCCCCGACCTGAGCGACATCGCGCTCACGGCGGACGGGCTGCATCTGGCGGTCCCGTCCTTCCAGGGCGCGATCGCCGACCGGTACCGCACCTCGGATCTGGCGGTCGACGGACAGTTCGCCGGCGGGGTGTACGGCAAGGCCGTCGCCGTGGCCCCGGACGGGACCATCGCCAGTGGCTCCCGCGCACTCGTGACGTTTCCGGAAACAGGCGAGGGCGAGTACACCGACTACTCCTACGCCCAGGATCTGAGCTCCGCCGCACATGGCCTCGCCTGGGCGCCGGACGGGAGCCGGGTCTACGGCGTGGCCGTCGACGCCTCCGGGGGGACACCGACGCTCCACATCTCCCTCCACCCGGAAACCGCGCCGGTCACACTCCGGGGAAGCGGAACCACTCCGCTCGCCCCCGGCGAGGCCTACTCGTTCGTGGTGTCGCCCGATTCGAGCCTCAGCCTCGGCGCCGGAGAACACATGCTTCCCGGCACCGTGCGCATCACGCGCTACGACGACGCCGATCCGGACGGCGTGCTCATCCCGGACCCGACAGCCACCCCGGCAAGGATCCCGATCGACTTCTTCGGCTCCTACCGCGTCGACGGCACGGCTCCGCTCACCGGTCAACTGAGCTTCCACGTCGACTACTCCGGAAGCGGCCACTACGGACCGGCCACCCGGCCCTTCGACCTCCCGGTCGCCAAGTACGCGCCCACCATGGCGCTGACCGCTCCCTCCGCCTCCGGCCGCGCCGCCCCGCTGACCGTCACCGGGCGGCTCACCTGGCCGCACGCACATGTGCGGACGGGCGCGGTGCACATCGTCAAGACAGACGCGGCGCACCCTTCCGGCTACTCGGCGGGCACCGCGTCCGTCGCCGCCGACGGCACCTTCGCCTTCCACGACACCCCCCAGGTGGGCAGCGCGAACACCTACGCCTTCACCTACGACGGCGGCACGTCCTACCTCCCGGTCACGGCGTCGGCGAAGGTACAGGTGTCCCGGGCCACGCCCGCCCTGACCGTGACGACGGACGCGAAGTCGTACCACTCCGGCGCGACCGTCAAGGTCACCGCGCACCTGGGGACCACGTACAACTCCCGCACCGTGACGCTGTACGACCAGCCCGCGGGCAAGCCTCGGGCGCAGCTCAAGAGCGGCAAGGTCGACGCGCACGGGAACCTCGTGACGTCGTACAAGGTCACGCGCGACACCGTCTTCAGCGCCGCCTTCGCGGGTGACTACCGCTACGCGCCGCGCACGGTGACCACCGGCACGACCCTCACACCCACGGTCCGCACGGAGCTGCAGTACCCGTTGAAGACCACCCGCATCGGCTCCACCACCTACCAGGTCTTCTACAAGTCCGAGGTCAACATGGGCTTCGACGTCCAGGTCAGGCCCAATCAGTCCAACGGCTGCACCTCGGTGTACCTCGAGCACTACTACTCGGGGGCCTGGCACCAGGCGACCTCGAAGAGCTGCGTCCCCCTGTACTCCGACGGCTGGTACGGCTACCTGCGGGCTCTCAAGCTCTTCACGAGCAACGACCACTACCGCGTCCGCGCCCACTACACACCACCGGCCAAGGGCGCCCAGACCAGCGGCGTCTGGACCGGGTGGACCTACCTCACGGTCCGCCCCGGCAGCCCCTCGTAAGCCCGAACCTCGCGGCTGCCCCGCCCCGCCCCAACGCCAAAGGCCCCGGACGAACCCGGGGCCTTTGCTGTCGGTTGCCGGCGTGGCCGCTCGCGAGGTGGCGGTCGGACCGACCGCTAGGCAGCCTTGGGCCGCGCCGCGGGCGTGCCCGGGGCGGGCTCCTGCGCATCCTCGGACCAGGAGATCTCGTCTTCTCCGAAGTCCGGAGCCTGGAAGGGCTTGATCGTCGGAGGCGGCGATACGGCGGTGGAGCGGCGGGGTTGCCCTTCCACGGCGGAGAACAGCGACGTCGAGTCGATGAGAGGTCTGCCTTTCGTTACAGGTCCCTGACGGGACCCGGCGTGCCGTGACCGGGCACGGCGGTCCTACAGCTTGGTCATCTTGGCGTACGGGCTCAAGATCCGCATTTGCGCCGAACCGAAGTCCACGAGCGCTGCGGTTCCCTCCTCGATGCCGATGACCCGGCCGAGTCCGTACACGTCATGGGTGACCTGATCGCCCATGGCGAAGTGCTTGGGAGCCGGTGTGACCGGGGCCTTGAAGGGGCTGGTAGGCAGATGACGCTTCGGCGCCGCAGGCTTAGTCATGGCTCAGTATGAGCCCACGCGGAGCCCGTTTCGCTGTGGCCGTCGGCACAGATCCACACGTGAACAATCGCATCATGCCACTGACCTGGTGTTTCCCGCATTAATCAGGCTCCTGCATCTGGCACGGTCGGGGCACGAACCTCTGTCCGGAGAAAGGGGACGTTCCGGTGCGGCCGTCGGCTCATGTCAGCGTGCGAGGTTCCGCTCGAACCAGTGGTGCGCGTACCGCTCCGTGCTGAATGGCTCGACCTCCACGAATCCCGCGGTCTCGTAGAGGCGTCTGGCCTCCGCGAGCGTACGGTTCGTCTCCAGTCGTAGCGTCTCCATCCCACGGGTGATCGCTTCGTCCGCGAGACGCTCGAGGACGCGGCGGCCCAGGCCGAGGCCGCGAACGTCCGGGGACGCCCACATCCGCTTCACCTCCGCGATCCGGGTCGTGGGGTGGAGCTTGAGCGCCCCGCACCCCAGCGGAGTGCCCTGCGCGCTCGCCACCAGGAGCAGTCCGTCCGGCAGCGTCATCTCCTCGTCGCTCGCGGAGAGGCTGTGGGCGGGGTCGAAGCCGGTGTCGAAGCGCCGTCCCAGCTCCTCGAAGTAGGAGCGCAGGCAGTACCGGGCATCGGGGTCGCGCGGGTCCGTGATCTCGATCCGCACCTGTGAGGCCAGCAGCAGCCGCTCGACCTCCGTCATCGCCGCCGCCAGGCGCCCCCGCTGGTGATCGGTCAGTGGATCGAGGATCGACTCCGCAAGTCCGTCCGACGCGCGGTCCAGCACCGCCCGCTCCGCAACGCCGGTCCGGGTGAGACGTACCTTCCGCACCCGTCCGTCATCCGGGTCCGGGTCCGTGGTCACCAGGCCGTCCGACTCCAGCCGCCTCAGTTGCCGGCTCAGGTACCCGGAGTCCAGGCCCAGCCGCGAGCGGAGAACGCGCACCTCGGAGCCGTCGGGCTCGATCTCCCACAGGAGCCGCGACAGACCGAGTGAACGATCCCGCGACAGGTACTCGTCGTTCAGGGCACCGACCCGCTGCGTGACCGCACGGTTGAACCTGCGCACTACATCGATCTGCTCTCGCTCCATTCTCTGACAATAGTCAGAGAATCCGGGGAGGCGACGGCACGCAGGGTCCGCTGTCCGACCCCAAAACGCAAGAGGCCCCGGATCTCTCCGGGGCCTCTTACCTGTGTGCACTCGGCAGGATTCGAACCTGCAACCTTCTGATCCGTAGTCAGATGCTCTATCCGTTAAGCTACGAGTGCTTGTTCTCTTGCTTTTTCGTCTTCGCTTTCGGCCCTTCCGGCCCGCTCGCGGCGACAGGAAGAACATTACATGACTGCCGCCGCCATGTGAAATCCGTTAGGTGCACCCCTTGCGACCTGCGGAAACGTCAAATATCGGGGGTCCTGAGCGCACCGGCTGACCGGCCGTCGCAGCGGCGCGCCCGGTGCCCCGCGCCACCGAGGGCCGACGGGAGTGGCAGTGATCACCAAACAACTCAGGGAGCCCAGACCGAAAATGGTCGGGCTCCCTGAGTCAGGTGCGGAGGCGGAGGGATTTGAACCCTCGATGGGATTGAAGTCCCAAACCGCATTAGCAGTGCGGCGCCATAGACCGGACTAGGCGACGCCTCCCGCACAGCCGCCCGCGCGAGCGCGAGTGGTGCGTGCAGATGATGACACAGTCGAGCGTGCTGTCACCAATCGGCTCCCACGGTACTAGGCAGCCGGGCCACAGGGCAAAGCCCTTCCGGCCGTCGGGAGCGCGGCGCAACGTCCGGGCCGCCGGCACGTTGGACAGGGCATGTCTCACTTCGCCGTGCGGGGCGCCCTCGGGGCCGTCGCCGCCGTCCTCGGATCCCTCCCCGCCCTGCCCGCCTCCGCCGCCGGCCAGGGTGACCACCTCACCGTCACCGTCCTGCACGCCGGGGACGGGCGGGACGGGACGTACGAGCTGTCCTGTCATCCCGGCGCCGGCAGTCACCCGGACGTGGGCGGAGCCTGCGAGGCGCTCGACCGGAACACCCGCTGGGGACGCGACACCTTCGCCCCGGTCGCCCCCGGCGCCGCCTGCACCATGCTCTACGGCGGCCCGGCCACCGCCCATGTCACCGGCACCTGGGCCGGCCGCCCCGTCGACGCGACCTACGACCGCAGCAACGGCTGCGAGATCGGCCGCTGGAACCGGATGGTGCCCCTGCTGCCCGACCTGGGTCCATGAGCGCCGGGCCCGTCGATTCCCGGAACCCGCCCACCGGCCGCCCGCCGTGCCCGGAACCCGGCCCAGCGGCCCGCCCGCCCGTCAGGCGATTCGGCCATCAGGACGGCACAGCCGTTTCAAGGCGGAGGCCCCGCTCCCGTAAAAGTCCCGCGGAGGTACGGCGGAGGTGAGGCGTGTCGGGCACATGTTCGCCGTCACTTCGTCGTGCGACCTCCCTCTCATCCGGCGACGTGAGCGCAACCGGTGCCTTTAGACTCCCTCGCGTGACACGCCGCGGGCCGGTTGGCAAGATGGCCCGAGCGGTCGGCAAGGTGCGGTAACAGGGAGGAAGCGTCTCGTGAGCAGCAGGCCATCCCGAGGCGCTGCTCGCCTCGCAGCCATACTCGATGCGCTGCCGGACGCGTTGGTGCTGGTCAACGCCAACGGGACCGTCGTCAACGCGAACACGATCGCTCTGGAGGCGTTCGAGGCACCGGGTACCGCGCTGGTCGGGCGAGGGCTCCTGGATCTGCTGCCGCAGTTCGACTCCCGGCTCATCCCGGGGTCCATGCGGCGGCCCGATCACATGGATCCGCGCGGGCGGACCAAGCCGACCCGGATGGTGGCGCGGCGGACCGACGGCTCGGAGTTCCCGGTCGAGGTCACCAGCGCCAACCTGGAGAACGGGCAGCAGGCGTACGACGGTTACGGCTACGGCTCCGACGAGCTGCTGATGCTCGTCGTGCGCGACCTGACCGGCACCGTGGACACCGAGGCCGAGCTGGCCCGCTCGCAGCGGCAGACCGAGATGATCCTGCGGGCCGCGAGCGAGGGCGTCGTAGGGACGGACACCGACGGGCGGATCGTGCTCGTCAATCCGGCCGCCGCTCAGATACTGGGATACCGGGCCGGTGAGCTGGGCGGCAAGGAGCTGCACAACCTGGTGCTGCACGCGCGCGCGGACGGCTCGCCCTTCCCGTACGCCGAGTCCCCGCTCGCCGACACCCTGCGCTCCGGACGCAAGCACCGGGTGCGCGGCCAGGTGCTGTGGGCCAAGGGCGACAAGAAGGTGCCGGTCGATCTGACGACCGCACCGGTACGCGACGGCGACCAGCTCGTCGGCGCCGTGATGACCTTCACCGACCGGCGGCCGTACGACGCCCTGGCCGAGGAGAAGGACACCCAGGAGAAGACGCACACCGAAGAGCTGGAGCGGCTCTCCGAGGAGCACGCCTCCGACCTGACCGCGCTGCGCCAGAAGCACGTCACCGAGGTCGAGGAGCTGCGCGAGCGGCACGCCGAGGAGCTGGCGTCCGGCGAGGAGCGGTACGCGGCCCTCGGCGAGCGGGAGAAGGACCGGTACGAGGCCCTCCACGGGCGCCACGAGCAGCTGCTGACCCTGCTCGCGCAGTCGCTGCGCGGCCCGCTCGACGAGCTGCGCCGGGAACTGGCCGCGCTCGCCGCCGACGACGCCGGGCAGCTGTGGCCCGAGGCCAACCAGGTGCTCCACCACCTTTCGGCCGGTTACTCGCGCATCACCCAGCTCATCGACAACGTGCTCGGCTACCAGGCCCTGGACGCCGGGACCGAGGACATCAACCGCACGAAAGTGATGCTGGACGCCGTCGTCGCCGCCGGTGTGGACGGGGCGGTGGAGCTGATCGGACCCGGCCGGGTCCAGTTCGCGGTGCACGCGCCGCCCATCGAGGCCGAGGTGGATCCGCGGCGGCTCGCCGTCGCCCTCGCCCATCTCGTCGCGGACGTCGCGGGTGTCGACGCGACCGGGAACGCGCCCGTCTCCGCCGGCGGCTACATGGACAACACCGTGGTGGTCGCGGCGGCGCAGCGCGGTGAGGTCGTCCGTATCGAGGTGCGCGGGCCGTACCCCGGGGGCGACCCGGTGCACGAGCCGATCGTGCGCGGGATCGTGCGCGCGCACGGCGGTGTACTGCAGACGCACGAGGTGCCCGGCATGAGCGGCAGCGCGTTCGTCCTGGAGGTGCCGATCGGGGGCGGCGCCGGGGCCGTGCCCCCGCCGCCCGGTACGGCGGTGGCCATGATCCCGGCCGCCGACGACAGCGGTGCCGGTGGGCGGCGGCGGGCCCGGCGGGCCTCCGTGGACGCCTTCCTGGAGAGCGACGTGCCCGGCGGTGAGCCCGCCGACGGCGAGGCCCCGGCCGTGGCGCCGACCGGGCGGCGGCGCCGGCGTGCCGCCGAGGCGGCTGCCCTGGAGAGCGGGCCCGCCGCGATCGAGAGCGCCGCGAGCGTCGAGGGCGTGGAGTCGGCGTCCGGCGGTACCGGGCGGCGGCGCGGACGACCGGCCGACGCGGGCGCCGGCGAAGACGCGGGGGGCGCCGGGATCGCCGGTGTCTCCGAGGGTGCCGTGGTGACGGCGGCCGAGCAGGGCGCCGGTACGGCCGCCGCGGGTACGGGGCTCGGGGGCACCGTTCCGCCGCAGGGCGTGCCCGCGCCGGCGGCGGGGCGACGCGCCCGGCGTGAGCCCGACGAGCGGCAGGCGCTACCGCCGGCGCTGCCCGCGGCCGCACCCGCTGCCGCTGCCCCGCAGGACGACGAGGCACAGCCGAGCGGGCGTCGGCGCCGGGCGCTGGCCGCGGCGGCCGAGCGGGCGGAGCAGGCCGAGCAGCAGCAGGCGGGCCCCCGCCCGGTCTTCGCGCTGCCGCCCGCCGAGGCCGACCGCGCCCCCGAACCGGTCGCGGTGGCGGGCGAGGAGGGTCGGCACGACGCCGTGGCGCACGACCAGGCCGAGGACCACACCCCGCCGCAGCCGCACCCCACCAACGCGCCGACGGGCCGCCGTCGACGGGCCGTCGGCCAGCCCGAGGAGGCCTCGCCGGCCGTTGTGCCGACGGTGCCCGCGCAGGCGAGCGCGCCCGGCCGGCCCGACCAGTCCGGTCGGTCGCTACCGCCGGGGCAGCCCGGGCAGGGTGTCCCGGCCCAGGTCGGGTCCACGGCCCAGGTCGCCGCGCCGTCCGGCATCCCCGTCGCCCCGGCGGCCGCCGGTCAGCAGCCCGTGCCGGCGGGTCAGCCCGGCCGGCCGGTTCCGCAGGCGTTGCCGGGCGCGGCCGCCGTTCCGGCGCAGGCACAGCAGCCACAGCCACAGCCACAGCCGCAGAGCCCCGCTCCGGTGGCCCCGGGTCAGCCGGTGCCCGCGCAGCCCGCCCCGGCCGGCGCCCAGCCGCTGCCGGCGGAGGCCGCGCCCGTGGCCCCCGTGCCGCAGCAGTGGCCGGGCGGCGCCGACGAAGCGCCCGCGGCCGCCGCTCAACCCGCGCGTGCCGCGCAGCCGTTGCCCGCCGAGGCGGCGGCGACGCCCGCGCCGCCCGACCCGGACTCCACGCAGGGCCGGGCGTTCAGCGTGCGGACGCTGGGGCAGGGGGTGCCGTTCTCACGGCAGGCCGCACAGGTGCAGCAGCCCACGGCGACCCCGCCCCCGCACCAGCCCGGCGGCAACGGACGGCGCCGCAAGCTGGGCACGCGCAACGAGCAGCAGCAGCCCGAGCAGGCCGCCCGGCCGCATCCGCCGACCGAGCAGCCGGCGGCCCAGCCGCTGCCCCAGCCGTCGCTGGCCGGGCAGTCCCGGCTCGCGGGTGCCACCGAGGGCGCCGGACGGTCGTACGCGATAGGCGCACCGGACGTGAACGCCGCCGAGGGTCCAGAACCGCTGGACGGTCCGGGCGGGGCGGTCGAGGTCGCGGATCCGCCGCGCCCGCAGCCGATGGACGACGAGCTGCCCCCGGAGCCGCTGGACAACCCGCGCCGGCTACTGGTGTGGCCCGCGCCGGACGTCACCACCCAGCAGGCGCTGAGCGACCGCGGCTACCGGCCGGTGATCGTGCACTCCCGTGAGGAGGTCGACGCGCAGATCGCCGCGTTCCCGGCGGCGCTGTTCGTGGACCCGCTGACCGGGCCGATCACGCGGACCGCCCTGCAGTCGCTGCGGCAGGCGGCGGTGGCGGCCGAGGTGCCGGTGATGGTCACGGCCGGACTGGGACAGGCGACGCGCGAGGCGGCGTACGGCGCCGATCCCGCCGTACTGCTGAAGGCGCTCGCGCCCCGGGACACCGAGCAGCATCCGCCGCGGGTGCTGCTCATCGAGGAGCACGCGGAGATCGCCCTCGCCCTGACCGCGACGCTGGAGCGGCGCGGGATGCAGGTCGCGCGGGCGGCGAGCGACGCGGACGCGGTGACGCTGGCCGGGCAGTTGCGGCCGAACCTGGTGGTGATGGACCTGATGCAGGTGCACCGCGGCCAGGCCGGCATCATCGACTGGCTCCGTACGAACGGGCAGCTCAACCGGACGCCGTTGGTCGTCTACACGGCGGCCGTCGACCAGGCGGACCTGCCTCGGCTGGCGTCCGGTGAGACGGTGCTGTTCCTGGCGGAGCGGTCGACGAGTGCCGAGGTGCAGGGCCGGATCGTGGATCTCCTGGCGCGGATCGGGACGAACTGAGAGAGCGCCGTTCGGGGAACTGCCGACCGTCGGCCGCGGGTAGATCGTGGCTGGTCGCGCCCACGCGGCGGTAGCCGCATATCGAAACAGCCCCGCGCCCCTATAGGGGCGTTTCGGGGCATTTCGGTGCGGGCGTTTCCGTGCGGGGTGGTCAGAGGCTGGTGATGTCCAGCTCGCCCTCGGCGTACTGCCTCCTGAGGACCTTCTTGTCGAACTTGCCGACGCTCGTCTTCGGTACCGCCGTCACCACCGTCCAGCGCTCCGGCAGTTGCCACTTCGCGATCTTGCCCTCCTCGGCGAGGAAGGTGCGCAGGGCTTCGAAGGTCGCGTCGGCGCCCTCCCGCAGCACGACCGTCGCCAGCGGGCGCTCGCCCCACTTCTCGTCGGGTACGGCGACCACCGCGGCCTCGGCGACGTCCGGGTGGGACATCAGCGCGTTCTCGAGTTCGACCGAGGAGATCCACTCGCCGCCGGACTTGATGACGTCCTTCGCACGGTCGGTGAGGGTGAGGAAGCCGTCGGGGGAGATGGTGCCGACGTCACCGGTCTTCAGCCAGCCGTCCTCGCTGAACTTGTCGGCGGGGCGCAGCGGGTCGGCGTCGGGGCCGTTGTAGTAGGCGCCCGCGATCCAGGGGCCGCGCACCTCCAGTTCGCCGGCCGACTCGCCGTCCCAGGGGAGGCGTTCGCCGCCGGGGCCGCTGAGCCGGGCCTGGACACCAGTCGGGAAACGGCCCTGGGTGAGCCGGTAGGCGAACTCCTGGTCCGTGCCGACCGCATGGGCCGGCGGGCGGGAGACGGTGCCGAGCGGGGAGGTCTCGGTCATGCCCCAGGCGTGGCAGACCCGCATGCCCAGCTTGTCGAACGCGGCCATGAGGGAAGGCGGGCAGGCCGAGCCGCCGATGGTGACCTGGGTGAGCGAGGCGACGTCCCGGGGCCGGGCGGTGAGTTCGCCGAGCAGGCCCTGCCAGATGGTGGGGACCGCGGCCGCGTGCGTGGGCCGCTCGGTCTCGATCATCTCGGCGAGCGGGGCGGGCTGCAGGAAACGGTCCGGCATGAGCAGGTTGACGCCGGTCATGAAGGTGGCGTGCGGCAGGCCCCAGGCGTTGACGTGGAACTGGGGCACGACGACCAGGGAGGTGTCCTGGTCGGTCAGGCCCATCGACTGGGTCATGTTGACCTGCATGGAGTGCAGGTAGATCGAACGGTGGCTGTACACCACGCCCTTGGGGTCGCCGGTGGTGCCGGAGGTGTAGCACATGGCGGCGGCCTGGCGTTCGTCCAGCTCCGGCCAGTCGTACGCGGTCGGCTTGCCGGCGATCAGGTCCTCGTACTCGTGGACGGCCACGGTCGCGCCGTCCAGCAGGGAACGGTCGCCGGGGCCGGAGACCACGATGTGCCGAAGCGGCTTGAGGTGCGGCAGCAGCGGGGCGAGCAGCGGCAGCAGCGAACCGTTGACGATCACGACCCGGTCGGCCGCGTGGTTCACGATCCAGACCAGCTGTTCGGCGGGCAGCCGCAGGTTGAGCGTGTGCAGGACCGCGCCCATGGAGGGAATCGCGAAGTACGCCTCGGTGTGTTCCGCGTTGTTCCACATGAGGGTGGCCACGCGGTCGTCGTCCTGGACACCCAGGTCGTCACGGAGGGCGTGGGCCAACTGGGCGGCGCGGGCGCCGACATCGGCGAAGCTGCGGCGGTGCGGCTCGGCTTCGCCCGTCCAGGTGGTCACCTGTGACTCGCCGTGAACCCGCGAACCATGCGTCAGGATCGTGGAGATCAGCAGCGGTACGTCCTGCATGGTGCTCAGCACGGCGTCCTCCCGGGGGCGTCATTGCCTACTCGGCGGTAAAGGGGCTGCGCTGATTCTGCTCACATACCGGTCGGTATGTCACTAGGGGAGAGCCAACTAACACGTCGGCGGCGGTCCGTCCGTTATCGGGCGACGTCCAGCTCAGGGTCCTCGCGCAGCTTGCCGAGCGCACGCGACACGGCGGACTTCACCGTGCCCACCGACACCCCGAGCACCTCGGCCGTCTGCACCTCGCTGAGATCCTCGTAGTACCGCAGCACGACCATCGCCCGCTGCCGCGCGGGCAGCTTCATGATCGCCCGCCACATCGCGTCGTGCAGCGCCTGCCGTTCGGTCGGGTCGTCCCCGCCGCCCACCGGCTCCGGCTCGGGCAGTTCGTCGCAGACGAACTCGTCGACCCGGCGCTTGCGCCACTGCGAGGTCCGGGTGTTCAGCAGGGCCCGGCGCACATAGCCGTCGAGCGCCCGATGGTCCTCGATCCGCTCCCAGGCCACGTACGTCTTGGCGAGCGCGGTCTGGAGCAGGTCCTCCGCGTCACTCGGGTTCGCGGTCAACGACCGGGCGGTGCGCAGCAGGACCGGCTGGCGAGCCCTGACGTACGACGCGAAGGACGGGTACGGTCGGGTCTGCCTCGCCGAGACAGCGGCGTCCGAAGCGCTGGTGCAGACGGGTGTGGTCATGGCTCCACGCTATGAGCGAACAGCGTGACCGCGGATCGGCCGCAGGTCCCGAAGGAGAGTCCGCCTCAGGTTGTAGGGGTAGGGCTGGCTACACCTCCTGAAGGTGGAGTACGGGGGCAGTACTCCTGCGGGTTTACCCCTGAGGGGGTAGTACGGCCGAGGCGCCGGGCCGCGCCCCGGCAGGCCGCCGGTTCACCCGTCCGAGGTCAGGACCAGCCCTGACGTCGGCACCCCGGTGCCGGCGGTCACCAGGACCCGGCCCGCGCCCGGTATCTGGTTCACGCCCGTGCCCCGCAACTGGCGTACCCCTTCCGCGATCCCGTTCATCCCATGGAGGTACGCCTCCCCGAGCTGTCCTCCGTGTGTGTTCAGCGGCAGCCGCTCCTCGGCCACGAAGTCCGCCGCCTCCCCGCGTCCGCAGAACCCGAACTCCTCCAGCTGCATCAGCACGAACGGGGTGAAGTGGTCGTACAGGATCCCCACGTCGATGTCGGCCGGGGCGAGCCCGGAGGTGCGCCACAGCTGCCGGGCCACCACGCCCATCTCCGGGAGCCCGGTCAGGTCGTCCCGGTAGAAGCTGGTCATCTGTTCCTGGGCCCGGCCGGCGCCCTGCGCGGCCGCCGTGATCACGGCCGGCGGACGCGGCAGATCACGCGCCCGCTCCACCGAGGTGACGACGAGCGCCTGTCCGCCGTCCGTCTCCTGGCAGCAGTCGAGGAGTCGGAGCGGCTCCACGATCCAGCGGGATGCCGCGTGGTCGGCGAGGGTGATGGGACGGCCGTGGAAGTAGGCGGCGGGATTGGTCGCCGCGTATTTCCGGTCCACCACCGCCACCTGCCCGAACGCCTCCGGAGTCAGCCCGTACGTGTGCAGGTGGCGCTGCGCCGCCATCGCCACCCAGGACGCCGGGGTGAGCAGCCCGAACGGCAGCGCCCAGCCGAGCGCCGCGCCCTCCGCCGACGGCTCCCGGTGCTGCACGCCCGAGCCGAACCGGCGCCCCGATCTCTCGTTGAACGCCCGGTAGCAGACGACGACCTCGGCCACCCCCGCCGCCACCGCCAGCGCCGCCTGCTGGACCGTCGCGCAGGCCGCTCCGCCGCCGTAGTGAACGCGGGAGAAGAAGGACAGCTCGCCGATCCCGCAGGCCTGGGCCACGGTGATCTCCGGGCTGGTGTCCATCGTGAACGTGACCATCCCGTCCACGTCCGCCGGGGTCAGCCCCGCGTCGGCCAGCGCGGCCCGCACCGCCTCCGCCGCCAGCCGCAGCTCGCTGCGCCCCGAGTCCTTGGAGAACTCGGTGGCCCCGATCCCCACGATCGCCGCCCGCCCGCCGAGCGAGTCCCGGCCCCGCACGCTCATGCGTCCTCCTCGTCGGTGACGGTGACGGTCACCGTGGCTTCGGTGAGGGCGACGGTCACCGTGCCGGTCACGTGGTTGCCGATGCCGTTGGCGCCGACCACCCGGACCGTCGCCGTCCCCGTCACCTCGTCCAGCTCCTCGATGCGGCCGGTCAACACCATCGTGTCCCCCGGGTAGTTGGGCGCGCCCAGCCGGATGGCGACCTTGCGGAGCTCCGCCGTCGGACCGAAGTGGTCGGTGATGTACCGGCCGACCAGGCCGTTGGTCGTCAGGATGTTCATGAAGATGTCGGGGGAGCCCTTCAGCCGGGCCAGTTCGGCGTCGTGGTGCACGTCCTGGTAGTCCCGGGACGCGATCGCGCCGGCCACGATCAGCGTCCGCGTGATCGGGATCTCCAGCGGCGGCAGCACGGTGCCCACCCCCGGCCGTGTCGTCTCAACTCCCACTCGCGATCAACTCCCCCAGTTCCTGGAGCACTTCGCTCCCGCTGCCCAGATACGCGTCCAGCTGGCGCCCCCAGAGGAAGTGCCGGTGCACCGGATGCTCGACGTCGGCGCCCGCGCCGCCGTGCAGATGCTGGCCCGTGTGCACGACCCGCTGCCCCGCCTCGGACGCCCACCAGGCGGCGGTCAGCGCGTGCGTGGCGTACGGCAGCCCGGCGTCCCGCCGCCAGGCCGCCTCGTACGCCGTCACCCGTATCGCCTCGGTGTCCATATGGGCGTCGGCGGCACGGAGTTGCACGGCCTGCCGGGTGGCGAGCGGGCGTCCGAACTGCTCGCGGGTGTTGGTGTGCGCGACGGCCCGGGCCAGGGAGCCCGCACAGACACCGGCCTGCAGCCCGGCGAAGGCGGTACGGGCGGCGGCCAGGACGTCGGCGTAGGCGGTGGCGTCGGGGGCGTAGGCGGTGGGAGCGCGGGCACCGGAGTCGAGGGCGCCGGAGTCGGCGCCGGAGTCGGGAGCGAGGGCGCCGGAGTCGGTACCCCCGGGGCCGGGGCCGGGGCTGAGGCCGGGGTCGGGCCCGGGGCCGGGGCTGAGGCCGGGGTCGGTGCCGGTGCCGGTGCCGGTGCCGGTGCCGGTGCCGGTGCCGGTGCCGAGGGGCTCGGCCGGGGCCTCGTGGAGGGTGAGCCGGCCCGCCGACCAGGGCGCGGTGAGCTCGGTCTCCTCGATGCCGGTGCCCTCCCCGAGCGGCACCAGCCAGAGCCGCCGGCCGGCGTCCGCGACCAGCACGTGCGTGGCGTCGCGCAGCCACGGGACGACGGGGACGGTGCCGCTCAACCCGCCCCGCGCGCCGGGTCGTACCCCCTGCTGGGCCGGAAACGCGCCGGCGACGACCACCGACCCGTCTCCGATCCCCGGCAGCAGCCGCTCCCGCTGCTCACTCGTGCCGTGGGCCGCGATCGCCAGCTGCCCGTACACACAGCTCGCCGCGTACGGCACCTGGGCCGTGGTGCGCCCCTGTTCCTCCAGGAGCAGCACCAGCCCCAGCAGACCCAGCTCCTCCACCGCGGCCACCAGCCCGGCCGCCGTGAGGGCCTTCCACAGCTCCGGGTCGCTGCCGGTGCCGGCCGCCCGCAGCCGCTCCGGGGTGGCGAGGTCCGCGAAGATCCTGGCGGCCAGGTCACGGGCCTCGGCCTGCGCCCCGGTGGGCGTGAAGTCCATGTCAGACCTCCCCACCGAGACCGGCGAGGGTGTCTTCGCCCTCGACACCCCGGAAGACGGGCAGGGTCAGCGCCCCCTCCTCGTCCTCGTACCGGCGGAACTCCACCCGTACCGGCAGCCCGATCCGCACCTTGTCGTACGGCACCCCCACCACGTTGCTCACCATCCGCACGCCCTCGGCGAGTTCGATCAGGCCCACCGCGTACGGACCCGCCGCGCCGCCGGCGTGCTCGGATTCCGTGAAGGCCGGGAAGGGCGGATGGTGCATCACGACGTACGAATAGACCGTGCCCGCACCGGCCGACTCGACCGTGTCCCAGTCGGAGCAGCCGCAGGCGTTGCAACCCGGCAGCCAGGGGTGGCGCAGGGTGCCGCAGCCGGCGCAGCGCTGGATGAGGAGGCGGCCCTCGGCCACGCCCTCCCAGAAGCCGGCGTTGTCCCGGTTGATCACGGGGCGGGGCCGCGGCGGAGCCTTGACCGGCTTCCCCGCGGGCGCGTACTTGAGGACGCGGAGGCGGTGGACGCCCGCCAGCTCCTCGCCGACTCGGATGTCCGTGCGCGTGGTGACGAAGTAGCCCGTGCCCAGCTTCGTCGTCTTCCGGCCGGACACCGACTCGATCACCGTGTCGAAGACCAGCTCGTCACCCGGCCGCAGCGGGCGCAGATACTCCTGCTCGCAGTCGGTGGCGACGATCGAGACACAGCCCGCCTCGTCGAGCAGGGCGGACAGCTCGTCGTACGCGCCGGTGCGTGCCGTGTTCCCGGAGAGGCCGCCCATCGTCCATGCCTGGAGCATGGTGGGCGGGGCGACGGCATCGGCTCCCCGGTACGCCGGATTCGTGTCGCCCATCGCCTCGCACCAGTGCCGGATCATGGGCAGGTTGACCGGGTCCTTGCCGGTGCCCGCCCGGGAGGCCGGCAGCCCCTCGTACGCCTTGAGCCGCACGCCCAGCTCGTCAGTCCCCCCGGCCACGGCCACCCCTCCTCATCCCGAGCCGCATCGTCGCGACGATCTCCCGCTGCACCTCGCTCACCCCGCCCCCGAACGTGTTGATCTGCGCCGCCCTGTTGAGCCGCTCCAGCTCGCCGTCCCCGAACGCCCCCGGCGATCCGGACCGGACCAATGCCGCCTCGCCGACGATCTCCTGACACATGCGATACGTCGCGACTGCCGATTCCGTTCCCGCGAACTTCACGCCGCTGGCCTCCGCGGGGGCCACCCGCCCTGCCCCCGTGTCCCCCACCAGACGCCAGCTGAGCAGGCGGTTCGCCGCCAGCCGGGCATGCGCTTCGGCCAGCCGAAAACGCACCCAGGGCTCGTCAACACGGCGTCGGCCCGTCACCGGATCGGGGGTGCGGGCGGCGGTGAGCGCGGCGTCGTAGAAGTCCTCGGCCTGCATGGCGGTCGCGGCGAGGGCGACCCGCTCGTGGTTGAGCTGGTTGGTGATGAGCGACCAGCCGTCGTGCTCGGCGCCGACCAGGTGGCCGGCCGGGACGCGGACGCCGTCGTAGTAGGTCGCCGTGGTGATCTGGCCGCCCACCGTCTCGATCGGGGTCCAGGAGAACCCGGGGGCGTCGGTGGGGACCAGGAGGATCGAGATGCCGCGGTGCCTGGGCGCCTCGGGGTCGGTACGGCAGGCCAGCCAGATCCAGTCGGCGTGCTGGGCGCCCGAGGTGAAGATCTTCTGCCCGTCGATCCGCCATCCGTCGCCGTCCCGCACCGCCCGGGTGCGCAGCGCGGCGAGGTCGGTGCCGGCGGCGGGTTCGCTGTAGCCGATGGCGAAGACCAGGTCACCGCTGAGGATGCCGGGCAGGAAGCGGGCCTTCTGTTGCTCGCTGCCGTACTTCATGAGCGTGGGCCCGACCGTGTTGAGCGTGACCATCGAGACGGGGGCGCCGGCCCGGTACGCCTCGTCGAAGAAGACGAACTGCTCGTCGGCGCCCCGTCCTTGACCGCCGTACTCGACGGGCCAGCCGAGGCCGAGCAGGCCGTCCGCGCCGATACGGCGCAGCAGCGCACGGCGTTCCTCGGGCGCCTCGGGGGCGGGAGAGGGGATCAAGGACCTGAAGTAGGCGCGGAGTTCGGCGCGCAGCCGCTGCTGGCGTTCGGTGGGGGCCAGATGCATGGTTTCTGACTGTCCGTCAGATATGGCCCGCTGTCAAGGTCGAACAGGCCGCGCGCGGAGCCGGCAGGCGGAGAGTCGCCGAGCGGCCATGGGCCGGAAAAACGCCTGCGCGGCGGTACCGGAGTACCGCCGCGCAGGCGTGCCGCATCCCCACAGAGCACACCCCACCAGGGCTCAGTCGGGGACTACCACAGCCGGGTGAAGTGGACGGCAACGTTGTCGTTGCCCTGCTGGACGGCCGTCCACGCGGAGCCCTTGACCTGCGCGGTGTTGCTCTGGTTCGAGGCACCGTTGCCCACCGCGTTCTGCTGCGTGGTGGAGGAGTTGCCGTTGTTGTCGTGGCCGACGCCGCTGCCGATGATGCCCGCCACACCGGTGTTGGCGCTCGATCCGTTGCCCGCGAGCGCGCCGTTGTCCGCGGCGGCGACACCGGCGAAGAGAGCGGCGGCGAGCGGGAGGGCGGAGACGGCGGCGAGAACGCGGGCGGTACGGATGCTTGCCATGTTGTTTCCTCTCAGAGCCCGGCTATGCCGGAAACTACGTCAAGTAAGGCTTTTTCCAGGGCAGTTGGCCAACCGCCTCGGTGGTTGTCATCGACGTCGCGAGATCAGAATTGCCCACCGAATCCCCGGCGAACCAGCCCTGACGGGATCATTCGCCCTCAAGCGTGATGACAAGTCGATAAACCCCTTTCGCCATCTTTGGTCGACTCCAGCCCCAGTCATGACCAGTCCGGACATCGCCCCTTCAAGCGCCCCAAGGGAAGAACCGATCCGGCGCCCTTTCCGGCCAAGCTGCCGACCTCGGCGTGTCACACCGGGCACCTCTTCCCTTTTTCGAACGTACGTACGAACATGGATCCATGGCCACCACCGACCGGCAGGCCACGACGCTGGCCCTCGCACACGCCCTGTCAGCCGCCGAGCGCGGCCTGGCCGTCATCCCCCTGTCCCGGACCAAACTCCCGGCCCTTCGCTCCCCGCACCGATCCCAGTCCCCGGACCGATCCCCGGACCGGCCTCCGTCCCCGGACCGAACTCCGGACCGTTCCCTGGACCCCGGAGAGCCGGAACCGCCGCTGCCGCCCTGCCACGGCGAGTGCGGCCGCCCCGGCCACGGGGTGTACGACGCCACCACCGACCCGGCCCGCATCCGCGAGCTGTTCGCCGCGGCGCCCTGGGCGACCGGCTACGGCATCGCCTGCGGGCTGCCCCCGTACCGCCTCATCGGCGTCGACCTCGACGTGAAGTCCGGTACGGACGCCACCGGCGCCCTGCGCGAACTGGCGCTGCGGCACCTGTTCACCATTCCGCCCACCGTCGTCGTGCTCACGCCCAGCGGCGGCCGCCACCTCTGGCTGACCGGACCGCCGGACGCCGTGATCCCCAACTCGGCCGGCCGGCTCGCCCCCGGCATCGACATCCGGGGCGCGGGCGGCTACCTGGTCGGCCCCGGCTCCCGCACCGACCACGGCGTCTACGCCACCGCGCCCGGCACCGAACACCTGGTACCGGCCCCCTGCCCGCCGTCCCTGCTCCGCCTCCTGCTCCCGCCCCCACGGGCACCCCACCCCGCGACCCACCCCTCGGTCGGCAACCGCGGCCAGGGCCTGGTCCAGTTCGTCCTCGCCGCCCACGAGGGCCAGCGCAACACCCGCCTGTTCTGGGCGGCCTGCCGCGCCTACGAGAACGGCATCGGCCGCGCCCTGCGAGCCCCGCTGATCGACGCGGCCGTCCACACCGGCCTGACGGAGAAAGAGGCCCGCGCGACGATCGCGTCGGCGGCCCGCATGACCGGCCACCGCCCCTGAAAATCGAACGCCGACAACCGCCCGCCCGCCCCATCGACCTGCCACTCATGTCCCTGACCCGTGTCGTCCTCGCCTCATTTCCCGGCGTGCGCCGGTGGGCGCCGCCGCGAGATCACGGAGACGACGGACGCCAGGGAGTGGGAGCGGCGCACCGACGACCGGCGCAACGGCCGACCCGCAGAGCCCGCCGAGGTCCTAGCCGGCTTCCGGAGCGGCGTACGAGAAGTCGTACACGGCCCAATCGGTGAGCCTGCGGTAGCCGAGCCGCTGGTAGAGGGCGTTGCTGGTGGGGTTGGCCGCGTTCGTGTACAGCACGACCTCTCGGGCGCCTGCGGCGAGTGCGGCCCGGCTCACCTCGACGGTCACGGCGCCCGCGTAGCCGTGACCGCGCAGGTGGGCCGGGGTGTAGACGGGATCCACCCGGACCATGCCGGCGACCATCGGGTTCACGCCCGCCATGGAGACGGGAGTGCCGTCCGGGGTCTCCCACAGGGTGTAACGCTTCTCGGCGAAGCGGGTCCCGGCCCAGGAGTCCGCGTCGATGACGACGTCCTCCCCGACGTCCGCGGCGAACTCACGGCACCAGCGCATGAGGTGCTCGTGGTCCGGCTCGCCCATGAGCCGGGCCCTGCCCGAGGGGAACGGATCCGGCGGAGTGAGCGTGCCGAGTCGGTACAGGTGCATCCGGACGCGGAGCGTCGGCGTCGCACCGGTGTGCCGCTGCCAGGCCTCGGCGAAGGCGGTGGCGGTGTCGTGGTCCGCGCTGACAGAGGGCAGGGAGTGCCCGAGGGCGACCAGGGTGGCAGCGAGGTCGTCGGCCTGCTCGGGTGTCAGGGAGGAGATGGTCGGCCCCCCGGGCAGAAAGCGGTAGAAGAAGGCGCTGACCTCACCCGCTCGCTCCAGCCGGCCGAGCACGGGAACCCGGCCGCCCACCCCTGCCCTCCCGAGGGTGCGTAGCTTCTCCATCACCGACAGCGCAGAGGTGTGCAGGACGGGACGCGAACGCAGGAAGTCCCCGGCCCGGGCCAGGAAGGCGTCGGCGTCTTCGGTCAAGTACCAGTCGGCTGAGCGCATCCCCGAAGCTTTCCCATCCCGGCGGCACACGTCCAGACCGCACCCGTAAGGGGCGCCAAGAGCGGCTCTGACCTGCGACAGCACTCGGTACGCCCGCCGGACGGGCGGCAGGCGGGGTACAACGGGAAAAACCGCCGAGCATCCCGGGAACGCACAGGTCAGCGTCCATCGCCGCCCTGTCGCGATCGGCTTGCACGCGCGCCTCTAAACTCCGCACACCTGTTCAACATCCCACCGTTATGGATCAGGACGGTGGGCCTGCCCTATGGGGGGTTTCATGCGCAAGCTTGCCGTCGGCATCCTGCTGCCGTCCGCGGTGGCGCTTTCGGCTCTGACCGCTCCGGCCGCCGAGGCCGTGAGCGGGAACGGGGACCTGAAGATCACAAAGGTGTCGTTCAACGGTGGCAAGTCCGTCGTGGTCGGCACCACGGCGAAGAAGACCTTCATCCTGGCGATCACCGCCACGGACAGCTCCGGGATCAACGCGGCCTACTCCAGCATCTGGAGCACGGCAACCGCCACCGGTTTCGGATACCACGACAACCTGGGCTGCAAGGCCGTCAACGCCACCACCGCCACCTGCTCGATGAGCTACGTCATGGACCCGGGCTACCACGGACTGGAGAACGCGCAGGCGGGGGCCTGGCAGGCGTACGTGGACATCAGCTCCAAGGACCACGACGTCGTAACGCAGAACTGGCCCACCAAGTTCAACGTCAAGCGGTATGCCAAGCTCACGACCAACGCCTCGCCCGAACCGGTGCGCAAGGGCGCGACCCTGACCGTGACGGGCAAGCTCAGCCGGGCGAACTGGGACGACAACGCGTACCACGGGTACGCCAGCCAGCCGGTGAAACTGCAGTTCCGCAAGGCGGGCACCAGCACCTACACCACGGTCAAGACCGTCACCACAAGCAGCACCGGCACCCTGAGGACGACCGTCGCCGCATCCGCCGACGGCTACTGGCGTTACGCCTTCGCGGGCACCACCACGACGGCCTCCGCCAGTGCCGCCGGCGACTACGTCGACACCAAGTGATCAAACGGCCCCTGACCGATCTACCTGGTCAGGGGCCGTTCACCTGCGGTGGGTGTGGGATTTGAACCCACGGTGACATTGCTGCCACGACGGTTTTCAAGACCGTTCCCTTAGGCCGCTCGGGCAACCCACCCCGCGTCGACCGAGATCGGCGCGGGGAACAGAGTAACCGGTCGGCACGCGCGTGTGCGGGTCAGTTGTCGCCCACGCGGGAGCCCAGGGTCATTTCGACCGTGTGTTCCGAGCCGCCCCGCTTGTAGGTGACCTGGACCTTGTCGCCGGGCTTGTGGGTCCAGATCTCGCCGATCAGGGTGGGGCCGCTGTCGATCACCGAGTCGTCGAGCTTGGTGATGACGTCGCCGGGCTTGAGGCCGGCCTTGTCGGCGGGGCCGCCCGACTCGACCGCGGCCGCGCCGCCCGAGCCGGAGTCGGTGATCTGCGCGCCGTTGCTGCTGTCCTCCAGGGACACCGACGCGCCGATCTTCGCGTAGACCGGCTTGCCGGTCTTGATCAGCTGCTGGGCCACGTACTTGGCCTGGTTGATCGGGATCGCGAAGCCCAGGCCGATCGAGCCCGACTGCCCGGTGCTGCCCAGGCCGCCGCTGGAGGCGGACTGGATCGCGGAATTGATGCCGATCACCGCGCCGGAGGCGTCCATCAGCGGGCCGCCGGAGTTGCCCGGGTTGATGGAGGCGTCGGTCTGCAGGGCGCTCATGTAGGAGGCCTTGCTGGAGGCACTGCCGTCACTGGAGGCCACCGGGCGGTTCTTGGCGCTGATGATGCCCGTGGTGACCGTGTTGGACAGGCCGAAGGGGGCGCCGATCGCGATCGTCTCGTCGCCGACCGCCACGCTGTCGGAGTTGCCCAGGGCGAGCGGCTTGAGGTCCGACGGCGGGTTCTTGAGCTTGATGACCGCGACGTCGTAGCCCTGCGCGTGGCCGACGACCTCGGCGTCGTACTTCTTGCCGTCCGGGAAGGTCGCGGTCAGCTTGCCGCCGTCGAGGGCGTCCGCGACCACGTGGTTGTTGGTGATGATGTGGCCCTGGGTGTCGAAGACGAACCCGGTGCCGGTGCCGCCCTCGCCGCTGGTCGACTCGGCCTCGATGGTGACCGTGCTGGGCAGCGCCTTGCCGGCGACCGCCGCGATGGTGCCGGCCGCGCGCTTGACCTGGGTGGCGCCGCCGTCGGAGGAGGCGGAGACGGTCGTGGAGCCCATGTCGTCGTTGTTCTTGGCCAGCGTGTAACCGAGGCCGCCGCCGAGGCCGCCCGCGACCAGCGCGGCCACCAGGACGGCGGCGATCAGACCGCCGCGCCCGCTGCCCTTCTTGGGCGCGTGCTGCGGCTGCTGGAACGGCTGGTGTTGCTGGTACTGCTGGTGCTGCTGGTCGTACGGCGCGCCCCAGCCGACGCCGGCGGCCGACCCGGTGGCCGCACCCGCGCCGGCGTCCGCGTAGGAAGGGGTCGCGGGGGGCGGGGGCGGCCAGGAGCCCTCGGGGGCCCGCGGTGCGGCGTAAGGGTCACCCGCGGGCGCGCCCTGGGGCGCCTGCGGGATCGGGGTGGTCGGCGCTTCCCCGCCGTCGGACGCGGCTGCCTGCGGCGAGGCAGCGGGAGACGTCGGCGGCACGGGAGGTGCGGACGGGGCCGGAGGTACCGGGTTGCCCTCGTTCTCGGTGCTCACAGCTTCTCTCCTCGGTCCACGGCTTTTCTTCTCGGTCGCACTCGGTCACGCTCTTTCACGCTTGCTGTCGGTCCGGCGCGATTCAGCTGTGCACGTGCTTTTGTATGCCGTCAGCTTTTCCCACAGGCCGTCAGAGCACCATAAGCGGTGGCTGTGGGTATACCGACAACCTTTATATAGGGCTTGTCTGACAAAAGTTCCCTTTGCTGGCATCGGGGATGCCCCCACGTACGCCCGCACGGTGGCACCATGTCGCGGTGACCCACGCACCACAGCATCGCATCCAGGTCGTCGCCCACCGCGGGGCCTCCGAGGACGCCCCCGAGCACACCCTTGCCGCCTACAAAAAGGCCATCGAGGACGGCGCCGACGCCCTGGAGTGCGACGTACGGCTGACCGCGGACGGCCATCTGGTCTGCGTCCACGACCGCCGCGTCAACCGAACGTCCAACGGGCGCGGAGCGGTGTCGGCCCTGGAGCTCGCGGACCTTGCCGCCCTGGACTTCGGTTCCTGGAGGAAGGGCCCGGCCTGGCGGGGGCGGGACGAGGAGCCCGAATGGGAGTTCCGGCCGGAGGACCGCGCGGACACCGCCGTACTCACGCTGGAGCGGTTGCTGGAGCTGGTCGCGGACGCCGGGCGGCGGGTGGAGCTGGCGATCGAGACCAAGCACCCCACGCGGTGGGCGGGGCAGGTCGAGGAGCGGCTGATGCACCTGCTCAAGCGGTTCGGCCTGGACGCCCCGGCCACGGCGGCCGAGTCGCAGGTGCGGGTCATGAGCTTCTCCGCGCGTTCGCTGCACCGGGTGCGGGCGGCCTCGCCGACGCTGCCGACGGTCTATCTGCTGCAGTTCCTCTCGCCCCGGCTGCGCGACGGCCGGCTGCCGGCCGGGGTGCGGATCGCGGGACCCTCGATCCGGATCGTGCGCAACCACCCCACCTACATCGAGCGGCTGAAGCGGAACGGCCACCAGGTGCACGTCTGGACGGTGAACGAGCCGGAGGACGTGGATCTGTGCCTGGAGCTCGGTATCGACGCGATCATCACCAACCGGCCGGGGGCGGTGCTGCGGCGGCTCGGACGATGAGCCCGACGAGCCGGCTCCCGTTCCTGCTGAACGAGGCTCAGATAAAGAGTCGCGTAAGGAATCGCCGCACCCCTTGACCCCACAGCCCACTCACACCATTCTCACCTATCGGCCACACCATCGAAATCAAGCCACACGAAGCCATATCCGGGGGGTATGGCAACGAACCCGTCACAGGGTGTGCTCCGGCGCGTTCGGTCCGTATTCGTTCGTTGCGAGTGCGTCACCGGACATTCATTGGCCGGTTTCCGGTTCAGGCCGATGGGGCATCCACACCGTGGCGTGGGGCAAAGGAGGTCTCGGGGGTGGCGTTGGTGGTGGCACAGGAGGTGCCCACGTCGTCGAGCATGGCCGTACCCCATGGCCCTGCGGGCGTGGGGAAGGCGAGGCACCGCATGCGCGATCAGTTGCGCACCGGTGGCGTATCGGAATCGGTCATCGACGATGCCGTACTTATCCTTTCCGAACTTTTGAGCAATGCGTGCAAGCATGGCCGCCCCTTGGGGGACGCGCTGGCCGGGGACGGCGACGTCCGGGCCGCCTGGCGGGTGGACCCGCGCGGCCGACTGATCGTCGAGGTGACGGACGGCGGCGGACCGACCCGCCCGGCTCCCATGACCCCGTCGGTCACGGCGCACGGTGGCCGCGGGCTGAACATCATCTCGGCCCTGGCGGACGACTGGGGTGTCCGGGACGACGCCCGGGGCGAGGTGACGGTCTGGGTCGTGGTCCACAAGAACGTGAGTGATCCGGACGGCAGGGTCCGCCGGGACGCCTTCGCTACGCGCGTCACCGCGCCGGCCGCCCCGGAGATGGCCGGTCTGGACTTCGCCGACGCATTCGAAGACCTGGACTGACTGGACCGGACCGGCCCGGACCGACCTGGACCGACCGGTACCGATCCGGTTCGGCCGGTACCGATCCGGACCGCGCCATGTCCGACCTGTCCGGTCGGCGGCGAGCCGTACTGACCCGTCCGGGGGTGCCCGGTGCCGCGGCTCTGTCCACAGGTACCCGTGGCTCAGGGTATGAACGGCTAGGCTCCCGCCAGTACGAGACGAGCCGTAACCGGGAGACACCCAGATGGCCAAGAAGCGACCCCAGACAAAGGCCACGCGGCCGCAGCTCAGCGATGCGGCCCAGGCCGGAAGCGCTGATGGAGACTTTCCGGTTGTCGGTGCCCGGGAACCCTGCCCCTGCGGCAGCGGCCGGCGCTACAAGGCGTGCCACGGCCGGGCGGCCGCACACGCGGCGACCGAGCTGGTGCACCGCCCGTTCGAGGGGCTGGCCGGCGAGGGCGACTGGGTGGCACTGCGCGAGCTGGTCCCCGCCGCCACGGTCGAGCTGACCCTGAAGGACGGCCTGCCCGAGGGCGTCCCCTCGGTCACGCTCGCGACGGTACTGCCGATGGCCTGGCCGGCGCTGCGCCGCGAGGACGGCACCGTCCTCATCGGCCTGCAGAACGACACGGCGTCCGGCGACATCAGCCGCGACCTCGCCGACACCCTCCAGCGCGCCCTCGCCGCCGAACCGGGCACCCCGGTGCAGGGCCGCCGCGCCCCCGCCGACAGCCCCCGGCTGCAGGATCTGCTCGACCCCGAGGGCCCCTTCGTGCCGGTCGTGCACGAGGGCTTCGAGTTCTGGGTGCAGGACGCGGAGAACGCCACCACCGAGGTGACCGCCTCCCTGGAGCGGGCCAACGCGGCCGCCATCCCGACGGTGAAGCTGACCGGCGTCGACTCCGCCTACTGGTGCGAGACGCCGGAGAAGAACCATCTTCGGTGGGTCATGCCGTATCCCGAGGAGCAGCTTCTGGACGCTCTCGCGCGGCTGCACGCGGCGGGCGGGTCCAGTCTCGGCGAGGGGACCCGGCTGGTCGGTTCCTTCCGCGCCCACGGTCTCACCGTGCCGGTCTGGGACCTGCCGAGCGGTGTCGGCGCCGAGGACGTGGAGAAGCCGGCCGCGGAGTTCGCGGAGCGGCTCGCGACCGCTCTGGCCTCGGAGGCACCGCTCACGGCGGACGAGCGCCGGGCCCGCGGCGGGCTGACCAACCGGCAGGTCACGCTCAGCTGACGATCAAGGCCGACGGAGGGACGCGGCTGACCGACCGGTCAGCCGCTCCGGACCCGTTGACTCGGGTGACTCCTGTCACAACTTCCCTACGTGGCAAGCAAATACGTGTCCGAATAGCCGAGATCGAATTTGCGAACCGCCGATCTCTTGTTACGGTCTCAGTAGCCCGGTTGCTGGTGCATCCCCCGTCGCCAGCAACCGGGCCTTTTCATGCCCACGGTCATGCCGACGTCCGGTGTACGGACCGTAGCGATACGTCAACTCCCGCTTGACCCACCGGAGTTGCTGCCGGACAAGCCCGCGGCCTCCCGCCCGGCCTCCCGCCCGGCGTCGCCCCCGGAACGACTCCCGAAGTCACCCCCGGCATCGCTCCCGGAGCCGCTCGCAGAGTTGCTGGCGCTGCGCAGCAGCAACGGCCCGTCGTCGTCCCGCGCCGCGAACTCCGAGACGGCCGTGTAGGCGTCCAGCGCGCCCCGCGTGTGCTCCCGGGGCGTCTCACAGGTGGCGGGCTCGTCGTCGGCGTCCGCGGCACAGTGCGTCTGCACGGTGCGGCCGTGCGGGCCCATCAGGCTCAGCACGGACTCCAGGTCCGCCCCGGTGGCGTTGCGGTAGTAGGTGCGCGCCCAGGTGTCCGCGCCCTGGGTCATCACACAGGTCTGCGCCTCCACTCCGCCGGGAGAGGTGAGTTCGGGACCGCAGCGGGCGGCCGTGGCCAGGCCCAGGCCGAGCACCATGGGGGACCGCACGGGAGCCGGCAGCTTCTCGTCGTCGCTCCTGGCGGGGTGTCCGGCGGCGTCGCCCACCTGTCCCGCGGACGCCACGGTCAGCGGCAACGCGACCGCGCACACCATGACGCCCGCCAGGGCGAGCAGACGTAGTCGGGGGTCTGGGGGTTGCCCCCCAGAATTACGCACCATGTGCGGAAGATAACCAGCGAGACACGAGAAGCCGTGATCTCGCGCCCGACACCCTTACAACTCGGGTGCGCTCACACCCGTACGGGTGAGGGCGTCGACCACGGCGTCCACCACGGCCTCCACATCGGGCACCCAGGGCTTGGCCGAGCCGGGCAGCGGGGCGCGCTCCCAGCGGATGGCGCCCTGGCCGGTCTCGGAGGGGGGCAGGGCGAGATAGCCGCCCTCCCCGTGGAAGCGGAGCGAGCCCGGGACGAAGTCCTTGGCGTACAGCAACTCGCCCAGCTGCTCCATGGAGTACGGCTTGACGAGCAGCGCCCAGCGGGTGGGCGCCGCGACCACCGGCCCGAGGCGCATGCCACGGCGGTCGAGAAGAGTCAGGGCATGGGAGGCGGCGAGGGCGGGCAGACTGACCGCGCAGGGTGCCGCGCCGCCGGCGGCTCCGGTGGCCAGGATGATCGGCGCGGCCGGCCGGTTGCCCCACCACCAGCGCACCATGCGCTCGTCGGTGGTGGCCGCGAGCAGACCGGGGTCGAAGGGGTGCGCACCCGGCACCGTGCACTCCGGGTCGGGACAGGCACAGCGGGCCCGGCCCTGTGGGTCCGGAGCCACACCCGGGAGTACGGGCCACTGCCATTCCGTCGCGAAGGTCAGGGCCGCGCCGAGGAACTCAGGCCCCTTGTCTTTCCGCCTGGACAGGAGCCTGCGTCGCCTTCCGAGGATCTCGCGCATTAGCGCTCGTTCCTTTCCGTTGCACCGCTGGCAACACCGTGGACCACATCACATCATGTGTCGATCACTTCACTGTGCGTACCTGTTGGCGCATCACACCCCTGCACTGGCAAGGGGAACCCCTGGGGGTCGAGCCGGGGGCCGCGCCCGCATCCAATACTGCGTCCATCAAAAGCACGGCCACGGCGTGGGGGTGGCGAAGTCTGGCGTTTTGCCGTTCCGAGTGTTTCTCTCCGCCGCCGCCACGGGAGGATGGGGCACGGTCGTCGGTGGTTAAGACGCCCGGGTCCGTCGCCAGGTTCCGGGTGATCCCCAACCACCCCTGGCCTTCTCCGAGTACGTACCCATCACGACCGCTGTGACGCTCCGTGGAGCAAGGCCAGTCGACCGCAACGAGCCGTTACCCGAGTCAGTTTTAAGCCAACTTTGCTTTTGTGCAAGCCGTCCGGGAGAAGTCACCGGAAGACCCATGGACACCAGGAATCCCGGCAGGACAATGCTGGACATCCCCTCACGAGTGCGTGTACATGTGGAGACACTGCTAGCGGCGCAGAAGGACATGGGGGTTTGCGATGCTTTTGAGCAATACGCACAGGTCTGAAAGCCGGACACGATGAGCGCCCCGCACCCTCCGAAAGTGGCTGGAATCGATTCAACGGTCCCCACGCCCGCACACACTGTCGCGCCGGTTCCCCCCGCCCCGGGCGCACCTTCCGTCCCGAAGGCCCCCGCCGTACCGGCGCCCGGCACCGTCCTCCAGGACCGGCTGGCCGGCTGGGTCTCCGACCTCACCACCCTCCATGAACTGACCGAACGGCTCGCCCGCACCGGCGGACTGGAGCCCGCCCTCCAGGAACTGCTGCGCGCCGGTGCCGCCCTCGTGGGCGCCCGGCGCGGACTCGTAGCGCTGGAGCCCGCCGACGGTCTCGGCCCGCACACCACGCTCGGTCTCGGACTCGGCCGCGCGGACCTCGGCCACCTGGAGACGATCCCGGCCTGCGCGCTGCCGTACGGCACCGGCACCGGTACCGGCACCGGCACCGGCACCGGCACCGAGATCGTCCACCCCGACCTGTTCGCCGAGGACGGCCTCGACCCCCGGCACCGCGAGGTCGCCGCCCGCCTCGGCTACGCCGCCAGCTACGCGCTCCCCCTGACCACCGACGCCGCCGCCCGCCTGGGCGCGGTCCTGTGGCTGTACGACGGGCCGGCCGAGCCGAACGAGCGCCAGCGCCACCTCATCGGCCTGTACGTCCGCTTCGCCGCCGAGCACCTGGCCCGGCTGCTGGAAGTCGAGCGCACGCGCGCGTGCATGGCGACCATCGCCGAGGAACTGCTCCCCTCCCGGCTGCCCCGGGTGGCCGGTGTCCAGCTCGCCGCCCGGCACCGCACCGGCCCGCGCGGCGGCGGCGACTGGTACGACGCACTGCCGCTGCCCGACGCCGCCCTCGGTCTCGCGGTCGGCTCGGTCACCGGCTCCGGGCCCAGCGCGGTGGCCGCCATGGGCCGGCTGCGGGCCTCCCTGCGGGCGTACGCCGTGATGGAGGGCGAGGACCCGGTCGCGGTCCTCTCCGACCTCGAACTGCTGCTGCGGCTGACCGAACCGGCCCGCGCCGCCACCGCCCTGTTCGCCTACTGCGAGCCCGCGCTGCGCAAGGTCACCCTGGCCGGGGCCGGGCACAGCCCGCCGCTGCTGATCGGGGAGCGCCGCACCGAGTTCGCCGAGACATCGGTCTCCGCGCCGCTCGGGATGCTCTCCTGCTGGGAGGCGCCCAGCGTGGAGATCGAGGCCGAGGCCGGGGAAACCGTGCTCTTCTACACCGACGGGCTGCTGCACCGCACCGGCGACCCCATGGACCGCGCCTTCGCCCGGCTGCACACGGCCGCCGCGAGCATCCCGCGCGCGCTGCGCCACGACCCCGGGGCGATCGCCGACCATGTGCTGCACACGGTGCTGCCCGACGGGCTGGACTCGGCCGGCAGTGAAGAGGACGTGGTGCTCCTCGCGGCCCGTTTCGACTGATCGGTCAGTCAAAAAGGCAGGTCACCCGGTCAAGAGTCGTCCGGCCCTGGGGCGTCCTTCGGTACGACCGTACGATGGACGGGATCCAGTGCAGTGTCTAGGAGGATGACCGTGGCCGACGAGCTCAACCCGGAAACTCCGGAGACCCCGGAGACCGAGTCGGAAGAGCCGATCAAGCAGCGTAAGAACGGCCTGTACCCGGGCGTGTCCGACGAGCTCGCCGAGAACATGAAGTCCGGCTGGGCCGACACGGAGCTGCGCGACCTGACCCCCGTCGAGCAGGCCGAGCACACCGCCCGCCGCCGCGCCGAGCTGTCCGCCCGCTTCCCGGGCGACCGCCTGGTGATCCCGGCCGGCAACCTGAAGACCCGATCGAACGACACGGACTACCCGTTCCGGGCGTCGGTCGAGTACGTCTATCTCACCGGCGACCAGACGGAGGACGGCGTACTCGTCCTGGAGCCGAAGGACGACGGCCACGTGGCCACCGTCTACCTGCTGCCCCGCTCCGACCGCGAGAACGGCGAGTTCTGGCTCTCCGGGCAGGGCGAGCTGTGGGTGGGCCGCCGCCACTCGCTGACCGAGTCCGAGGCGCTCTACGGCATCCCCGCCGCCGACGTCCGTGAACTCGCCGACAAGCTGCGCGAGGCCACCGGCCCGGTGCGGGTCGTGCGCGGGTACGACGCCGGCATCGAGGCCGCGCTGACCGACAAGGTCACCGCCGAGCGCGACGAGGAGCTGCGTGTCTTCCTCTCCGAGGCGCGGCTGGTCAAGGACGAGTGGGAGGTCGGCGAGCTGCAGAAGGCAGTCGACTCCACGGTCCGCGGCTTCGAGGACGTGGTGAAGGTCCTCGACAAGGCCGAGGCCACGTCCGAGCGCTACATCGAGGGCACGTTCTTCCTCCGCGCGCGCGTGGAGGGCAACGACATCGGCTACGGCTCGATCTGCGCCGCCGGCCCGCACGCCTGCACGCTGCACTGGGTCCGCAACGACGGCCCGGTGCGCTCGGGCGACCTGCTCCTCCTCGACGCCGGCGTGGAGACGCACAGCCTCTACACCGCCGACGTCACGCGCACGCTGCCGATCAACGGCACGTACAGCGAGCTGCAGAAGAAGATCTACGACGCGGTGTACGACGCCCAGGAGGCCGGCATCGCGGCGGTGCAGCCGGGCGCCAAGTACCGCGACTTCCACGATGCCGCGCAGCGGGTGCTGGCCGAGCGGCTCGTCGAGTGGGGGCTCGTCGAGGGGCCGGTGGAGCGGGTGCTGGAGCTCGGACTGCAGCGCCGGTGGACGCTGCACGGGACGGGGCACATGCTCGGCCTCGACGTCCACGACTGCGCCGCCGCGCGGACCGAGACGTACGTGGAGGGCGTCCTCGAGCCGGGGATGGTGCTGACCGTCGAGCCGGGGCTGTACTTCCAGGCCGACGACCTGACCGTGCCCGAGGGGTACCGGGGGATCGGGGTGCGGATCGAGGACGACATCCTCGTGACGGCCGACGGGAACCGGAACCTCTCCGCGGGGCTGCCCCGGCGGTCGGACGAGGTCGAGGCGTGGATGGCTTCGCTCAAGAGCTGACGTGTGGTGTCAATGGCCGGGTACCTGGGTGGGTGCCCGGCCATTGTTGTGTTCTTCGGGTTCGTGGGAGCTGGTCGCGCCTGCGCGGCGGTAGCCGCACATCGACACGGCCCCACGCCTCTGGGTAGGTCCAGTCAACGGGGGTTACAAGTGGACGACTTCTGGAGTGGTGTCGAACTGCGTCTGGAGGGCGACACCGGCGACGGACGACGGGCCGGGCTGGAGCGTGCCCTGCGGGACGCCGTTCGCGTCGGGCGGCTGGTGCCAGGAGCCCGGTTGCCCGCCACCCGGCGGCTCGCCGCTGAACTCGGGATCTCTCGCGGTACCGCCAAGGCCGCCTACGACCAGCTGGTCGCCGAGGGGTATCTGACCGCTCGGCAGGGGTCCGGGACCCGGGTCGCCTCGCTTCCCTCCGGCGCCTGTGACGCTCCCGAGGCGGCCGCACGCGCGCGTGCGCCGCTTTTCGATCTGCGGCCCGGTGGGCCGGACACCGGGGCGTTCCCGGCGGCCGCCTGGTTGCGGGCGCTGCGGCGGGCCATCGCCGCAGCGCCCTCCCTGGCGTACGACTACGGCGATCCGCGCGGGCGGATCGAGCTGCGGACCGCGCTGTCGGGGTATCTGGTGCGGGCCCGTGGGGTGGTGGCGCCGCCGGAGCGGATCGTCGTCACCTCGGGGTACGTGCAGGGGCTCGCACTGCTCACGCGGGTGCTGGGCGGGTCCGCCGCCGTGGCCATGGAGGACCCCGGAATGCCGTTCCACCAGGAGGTGGTGCGCAAAAACGGGGGGACCGTGGTGCCGGTGCGGGTGGACGAACGGGGGGCGCGGGCGGCGGAGCTGGGAGACGCGGCGGCGGTCGTCCTCACCCCGGCCCACCAGTATCCGACCGGGGTCACGCTGCATCCGGAGCGGCGGCGGGCCGTGCTGGACTGGGCACGCGCGCGTGGCGGGGTGATCGTCGAGGACGACTACGACGGGGAGTTCCGCTACGACCGGCAGCCCGTGGGTGCCCTGCAGGGAGTGGCGCCGGGGCAGGTCGTGTATCTGGGGACCGCTTCCAAGACGCTGGGGCCCGCGCTGCGGCTCGGGTGGATGGTGCTGCCGCCGCATCTCGTCGACGCCGTCGCCGACGCCAAACTGCACAGCGACCATCACACCGAGTCCATCGGACAGCTGGCGCTCGCCGAGCTGATCGAGAGCCACGCCTACGACCGGCACGTGCGCGCGTGCCGGTTGCGCTACCGACGGCGCCGGGACCAGTTGCTGGGGCGGCTGGGCGCCGGCCGGAACGTGCGGGGGATCGCCGCCGGGCTGCACGCGCTCGTCTCGGTGGCCGACGAACAGGAGACGCTGGCCCGCGCGGCGGCCGCGGGGCTGGCGGTGGGCGGCCTCGGGGAGCACTGGCACACCGGTGGCGGTGCGGGGCGGCCGCAAGGCCTGGTCGTCGGGTACGGGACGCCTCGGGAGCGGCTCTATCCGGAGGCCCTGGAGGTGCTCGCCAAGGTGCTCGACGGCTGACTCACCGCGTCGGGAGGGCGTCCAGGAACAGGGCGCCGGCCAGCAGGCCCGAGCTGCCCCGCGGGCTCCAGGCGCGCTCGTACAGGTCGGCGTCCAGGGCGATCAGCGCCTCGGCACCGGCCTCCGTCGCCGTACCGCCCGCCTCCAGGACGCCGCGGGCGCCCGCCTGGACGTGACGCAGACCCAAGGGGCCCGCGGTGTAGAGGAGTTCGGTGTCCTGGAGGGTGGACATCACGGTGAGCAGGGCGTCGAGACGGGCCTGGTTCTCGGTGGCGCCCGCCCTGCGGGCCGTCGCCAGTGCGTCCAACGCCCGTCGTACGTGCGGGAATCCGGCCCTGGCCTCGCCCCGGGCGCCGGCCGCGCCGTACTTGGCGGAGATCGACGAACCCCGGGAGGGGCGCTTGGGGGCGCCCTTGTCGTTGAAGGCGGCGATCCTGCGGGCCGTGGCGGCGACCTCGCGGGCCTTGGCCCGGGGGTCCAGGGCGGTCGCGGCGACCAGGAGGCCGAGGGCCCACAGGGCGCCCTTGTGGCCGCCGCCGGCGAGTGAGACCGAGTGCTCGGTGGACCGGCCGATCGCGCCCAGCTCCGCCCGCAGCACCGGCGAGGCCTCACCGGTACGGCGGGCGGAGGCGGCCATCGCCGCGAGGCCGGGCGCCAGCGCCCTGGCCGACCAGCGCAGACTGTCGTGCTCCCGGCGCCTGCTGCGGGCGTCCAGGTCACGCGGGTCGGGCAGCCCCGGTTTCGGGGCCAGCGCCAGCTGACCGGTGAGCGCGGCCACGGCGGCCTGCGCCAGCGCGTCGTCCTCGCGGCTTGTCATGTCCCTTACCTTATGAGGAGGCGGAGGCCGAAGGGGAGGCGCTGTCGCTCGGCGGAGTGCCCGTCGGAGCGCCGCTGGGCGGGGTGCCTCCGCCGCCGCTGCCGGCGCCCGTGTTCTCGGCGTCCGGGTCGATGCCCAGGGTCAGGGAACCCTTGTAACCCTTCGAAGGGTCCTTCTTGTGCACGGCCTTCAGGGTCAGCAGACCGCTGGAGACACCCCCGCCGTCGTAGACCATGTCGTCGGCGAGGACGGTGTAGCTGCCGGTGTGCTTCGCGTAGGGGTCGAGGGCGAAGATCTCCTCGGCGATGTCGTCGGCGAAGAACAGCTGGCCGGTGTAGTTGACGATGCCGCCCTCGTAGGTGCCGTCCTCCTTCTCGCCGCCCGTGTGCACCTTCACGTGGATGTGGCAGGTGCGCGGGGTGTACCAGCCGGGGAAGATCGTCTCGAACTTGACGACCCCGTTGGCGTTGGCGATCTGGTAGCCGCGCAGATAGGTGTTGTCGTCGGCGGAGTCGCCCTCCTCGCTCTCCGCGGGGGCGGAGCCGCCCGGGTTGGCGGTGGTGTAACCGGAGTAGTAGCCCCAGGCGTCGCAGTGCCAGATCTCGACCGCGGCGCCCTTGACCGGGGTGCAGCCGTCGGTGGCGTCCACGACGGTCAGGCGAAGGGTGAGCGGGACGCCGGCCTTGCCCTCGGTGATGTCCTTGCGCACCAAGGCACCATCGAGGTAGTACGGGCCCTCCGTGACGCTGCTCATCAGCGTCATGCACTCACTGCTGGTGGAACTGGCGGAGGCCGTGGCGTCCGCGTCGGTGCCGGTGTCGGTCGCGTCGGCGAAGGCCGACTGGAAGCCGGCGACCGCGAGGCCGCCGGCCGCCACCGTGCCGCCGGACACCACGAGGGCGCGGCGGCGGGTGATCGACGTGTCTTTGTGGTTTCCCGTCATGGCCGACGAAGCTAGGAAGGCCGTTTGTCAGGGGCGTGGGCAGGGGCTGGCAACCGGCTGTGAACGCCCAGGAAGCTGAACTCGGCGGAAAAACACTGGTCACAGAGGTGGGGCGACGTCCTCACAGGGCCGGGTCGCGGTCGTGCAGAACCCGCTGGAACAGCCGGCTGTCCCGCCATTCTCCATTGATGTGGAGATACTGCGGCGCATCTCCGATCGTCTCGAATCCGCATTTCTTCAGCACGCGTTGCGACGTCGTGTTGTCGATCAGGGTGGACGCCTCGATCCGGTGCAGTCCCAGGACATCCCGGGCGATCTCGCATACCCGCTCCAGAGCGGCGCTGGCCAGACCGCGGCCCTGTTGATCACCGGCCACCCAATAGCCGACGTACGAACTGCAGAAAGGACCCAGGGAAATTCCGGAAAGGGTGATCGCGCCGACGATCCGGCGATCCTCGGCCGCCTCCATGACCCAGGGGACCATGATCCCGTCGGCGGCCTGTCGCAGCAGGCCATCGATGCGTTCGGCCTGGCCCTCGACGGTGAAGAAGGACTCGGGTCTGAGCGGTTCCCAGGGTTCGAGATGCTTTCGGTTGCCGACGTACGCGGCGGACAGCGGCTTCTCGTCGCCGACGGCAATGGGACGCAATATCACGCCGGGCAGGATTGCTTTTTCTTTAATCTTTCCGAGAATCATGCGCGCACCCTAGCGCGCGGGTTATGCAGGAGGGAGAGTCATGCCGAAAGCAGGGAAGGATCTTTGGTCCACTTGAGGATCTTGTCGAAGCTGACCACCGTGCCACCACGGCCCGGCTTGTTGCCGATGTGGACGTGATCGGCGAGTTCTCTGATCAGACAGAGCCCTCTGCCGTGCTCGGCGTCGGGGCGAGCGGGTCGGATCTCCTGGGTGCGGGCGAACCCCGGACCGACTCCCGGGCCGGAATCGGCCACTTCGATACGGCACTTCTCGCCGTCCAGATAGGCGGTGACCCGGTACGCCTCCGAAGGGCGGCCCGCCCCGCCGTGCTCCACGGCGTTCGCGCAGGCCTCACTGAGGGCCACGGAGAGGTCGTAGGAGATCTCGGGGTCGACGCCCGCCGTCTCCATCGTGCCGATCAGCAACCGCCTGGCGAGCGGGACGCTCGCGGCCTCACGCCGCAGATGGAGTGACCACCAGATGCTCATGCTCCAGCCTCCTGGCCGCGGCTCGACATACCGATACCTATTGCCACCCGTGCACGGGTGTAAGCACTCCGTTCATGTGAGAACGCCCATCCGGGGGATGCGCCTTGGGAGGTTTCGGTGTATGAGTGGGCGGTTCGCAGCAAGGACGATCTTCCGGTTCTTTCACTCCTTTCACCTGTAACCGAATCTGTTGGACCTGCCGTATGGCGGGTGCGGGCCCAGTGCGATGATGAGCGCGCCATGAACGCCCCCCACCCGCGCGCGGCGCGCACCGGAAGCGGACTGCGGCTCCTGCGGGCCGCCGTGTTCGCCGCGCTCTGCGTCGTGCTGGCCGCGGCGGGGCACACGCTGGCATCCTGCGCGACCGTTCCGCTGTGGACGCTCGGCGCGGGCTTCCTGGGCACCCTGGCGCTCGTCGCCCCGCTCACCGGGCGGGCCCGCACACTGCCGGGGATCGTGGCGCTCCTCGCGGTCATGCAGACCACGCTGCACACGCTGTTCGGGCTCGGTCAGCACGGCGGCGGCGCCATGTCCACCGGCTCGATGTCGATGTCTTCCATGTCCTCGATGCCGGGCATGTCGGCCAGTGACGCCTCACTGGTCGAGCGGGCCGCGCGGCTGGTGTGCGGGGCCGGGGCGGCGCAGCTCAGCCCCGCCCACGCGTACAAGATCCTCTCCGACGCGCATCTCAGCACCTCCACCTCCGGTTCGGCCGCGAGCCTGAGCGGAACGGCCCATGCGGCGGACGCCACCGGGGCCTCCGGCTCGCTGCTGCCCTCCGTGCCCATGCTCCTCGGACACCTCCTCGCGGCCGTCGTCGCCGGCTGGCTGCTGCGCCGGGGCGACCTGGCGTTGCTGCGGCTGATCGAGCTGTCGGCGCACGGGGTCGCCGAGGGGGCGCTCGTTCGTTCCCTGCGCGGGGCGCTCGCGCTGGCGTGCGCTCTGTGCGCCGGGCTCGTGGCCGTACCCGAGGCGCCCACGCACAGCCGTCGCAACACCTGGGACGAGCCGCCCGCGCCCCACACCGTCGCACTCCAGCACTCCGTGATCAGGCGTGGGCCGCCCATGGCCGCCGCCGTACTCGTTCTCGCCGCCTGACGCGACGCGACCAGAGCACTTCCCGGGATCTGTCCGGATCCGGAGGGGCCTGCCGCCGTCGCGCGGCACGCGCGCGTGCGCGCTTTCCGCCGCCCGCGCGCCCCCTCAACGACAGAACTCACTCAGAGTGGAGTGCTCCCTGCCATGAAGGCTTTCCGTGCCATGAAGGCTTCCCGTGCCGCCGCCGTCACCGCCGTCGCGGGCACGGCCGTCCTGGCCGTCTCCTCGCCCGCGTTCGCACACGTCAGCGTGCAGCCCGAGGGCACCGCAGCCAAGGGCGGCTACGCGGTCATCGACTTCAAGGTCCCCAATGAGCGCGACAACGCCTCGACCACCAAGGTCGAGGTCAACTTCCCCGCCGACCACCCGCTGGCCTCCGTGATGCCGCAGCCGATGGCCGGCTGGAAGGTCGAGGTCACCAAGTCCAAGCTGGCCAAGCCGATGGAGATGCACGGCGAGAAGATCGACGAGGCGGTCACCAAGGTCACCTGGACCGCCGAGGACAAGGGGATCGAGCCCGGCTACTTCCAGAAGTTCCCGCTCTCCGTGGGCGCCCTGCCCGAGAACACCGACGAACTGGTCTTCAAGGCGATCCAGACGTACTCCGACAAGGAGGTCGTCCGCTGGATCGAGGTCCAGCAGAAGGGCCAGGAGGAGCCCGAGAACCCGGCCCCGGCCCTCGCGCTGTCCGCCGCCACCGACGACCACCACGGGACCGCCACCGCCGAGGACACCGCGGCCAAGACCGAGACCACGGCCTCCGACGACTCCGGCTCCTCGGGCGGCAGTGACACCACCGCCCGCGTCCTCGGCGTCGTCGGCATCGTGGTCGGCGCGGCCGGGGTCGCCTACGGCGTCCTCGCCGGCCGCCGCCGGTCCACCGGCTCCGAGGCCTGAGCCCCACGTCCGTAGCGCGCACAGGGGGCCGTGCGAGGCTGTCGAGGCTCCGACAGCTCTCGTACACCCCGGCAGCTCTCGTACGCCCCCGGTGCGCGCCGGATCTCTCACATCTGGGACATTTTCCTATGCGCAAGAAGACGTTCGCCGCGGCCGCGCTGCTCGCCGCCGCCACCCTGACCCTCTCCGCCTGCGGCAGCGGCGACGACAGCAAGTCACCCGTGACCGTGGTCGCCGGGGACACCTCGAACAAGGCCGCGACCATCCTGGACCAGCCGTTCCAGAAGCCTGATCTGGTGCTCACCGACACCCATGGCAAGAAGTACGACCTGCGCGCCGAGACCAAGGGCAGGCCGACGCTCATCTACTTCGGCTACACCCACTGCCCCGACGTCTGCCCGCTGACCATGAACAACCTCGCGGTCGCCAAGAAGGCACTGCCCAAGGCCGACCAGGCCAAGCTGCGGGTCGTGTTCGTCACCACCGACCCCGCCCGCGACACCCCGGCCGAACTCGGCAAGTGGCTCAAGGGCATCGACTCCCAGTTCATCGGCCTGACCGGCGACTTCTCCACCATCCAGGCGGGCGCCCGCACCATCGGCATCTCCATCGAGCCGACCCACAAGGACAAGAAGACCGGCAAGACCGTCTCGGTGCACGGCACCCAGGTCATGGCGTTCTCGCCGAAGACCAACGGCGGTTACGTCCTCTACGGCGAGGACGCCACCGTCGACGACTACACCAAGGACCTTCCCAAGCTGATCAAGGGGGAGAACCCGTGAGGCGTCCGGTCCTGAACCTCCCGGCACTGCCCCGCCCGGCGCTGACCGGGCGACGGCTCGCCCTGACCGGCGTGGCCACGACCGGCATAGCCCTGGCCGGCGCGCTGGTCCTGGCGGGCTGCGGCGGCTCGGATTCTTCGGGCTCCTCGGGAACCGGGCTCTCCGTCGGCGCCTCTTACATGCCCCAGCCGGTCTCCGCCGACATGGCCGCCGGCTTCCTGACGATCACCAACAAAGGCGCCACCGACGACGAGCTGACGTCCGTCACCAGCGACTCCGCCGGTCAGGTCACCATGCACGAGACCAACGGCGGGGCGATGGAGGAGGTCAGCTCCTTCGAGGTGCCCGCCCACGGTCAACTCGTGTTCAAAAGCGGTGGCAACCATCTGATGTTCGAGAAGCTGAAGCGCCGCCCGAAGCAGGGCGACACGATCACCCTGAAGCTGAAGTTCGCCGAATCCGGTCCGCTCACCGTCGAGATGCCGGTGAAGTCCGCCACGTACAACCCGTCGACCGGACACTGAGGGAGGACCGACCTTGACGCGGACCATCACCCCCCGCCTGCGCACGCTGGTGCTGCTGTTCCTCGCCGTCACCGGCGCGCTGCTGGCCGGCGCCGGGCCGGCCTCCGCGCACGCCGCGCTGACCGGCAGCGACCCCGCCCAGGGGGTGGTGGTCCCGAAGGCACCCGACCAGGTCTCGCTCACGTTCTCCGAGAACGTGTCGCTGAACAACAACTCGATCCGGGTCCTCGACCCCGGGGGCAAACGGGTCGACGTGGCCAAACCGAACAACCTGACCGGGACGACCTACGGCGTCCAGCTCAAGAGCGGGCTGGGCAAGGGCACCTACACCGTCGCCTGGCAGGTCGTCTCGGCGGACAGCCACCCCGTCGCCGGCGCCTACACCTTCTCCGTCGGCGCGCCCTCCAAGACCGTCGCCTCGGTCGGGGACCAGGACGCGGGCGGCGGGGTCGTCGGCTGGCTCTACGGCTTCGGGCGGTACATGTCGTACGCCGGATACATCGTGCTCGTCGGCGGCGCCGCCTTCGTGCTCGCCTGCTGGCAGCGCGGCGCCGGCGTACAGGCCCTGCAGCGACTGGTCGTCGGCGGCTGGCTGACGCTCACCGCGGCCACCCTCTGGCTGCTGCTCCTGCGCGGCTCCTACACCACCTCCGGAAGCTTCGGCGACATCTTCGACCTGAACCTGCTCGGCCAGGTCCTCCAGACCAAGCCCGGTGCCGCCCTGATCTCCCGGCTGCTGCTGCTCGCGGCCGCCGCACTGTTCATCGCCGTCCTCTTCGGGGCCTACGACAAGCGTGAGGAGGGCGCCGAGAAGCGGGACCTGACCTTCGGGCTCGCCATCGGCGGCACCGTCGTGGCCGCCGGGCTCGCGGCCAGCTGGGCCATGGCCGAGCACGCCTCCACCGGGCTCCAGCCGGGCATCGCGATGCCGGTCGACGTCATCCATCTGCTCGCCGTCGCCACCTGGCTGGGCGGCCTGACCGCCCTGCTGTTCGCCCTCTACCGGGCGCCGGCCGACATCCCGGTCGACTCCACCGCCGTACACCGCTTCTCCCGGGTGGCCTTCGGAAGCGTGGTGGCACTGGTCGCCACCGGCATCTACCAGTCCTGGCGCCAGCTCGGCTCCTGGTCGGCGTTCACCGACACGGCATACGGACAGCTGCTGCTGGTCAAGATCGCACTGGTGGCGCTGCTGGTCGGCATCGCGTCCATCTCACGGCGGTGGACGGGACGGCTCGCGGAGACTGCGGTGACGGAGACGGAGACGGAGGACTCGGTCGGGGAAGTCACCGACGCGCAGGAAGCGAAGGAGACCGTCAAGGCGTCCGCCGCGACCAAGGAGGCGTCGGTCAAGTCCGGCGCGTCCAGCACGTCCGCCGCTTCTGGCACCTCCGGCGTATCCAGCGTTTCCGCCGCTTCTGGCGCTTCCGGCACGTCCGGCGCCAAGGTCTCCGGCAAGGGCGGCTCCACCGGTGACAACTCCACGGACCCCGACCGTGCCGCCCAACTGGCCAGGCAGCAGGCCGCCAAGGACGCCGCCCGGCAGAAGCGCGTCCGCGACGCCGACCCCAACCGCTTCGGCCTGCGCCGTTCGGTGCTCGCCGAGGCAGGGGTCGCCGTCGCCCTGCTCGCGGTCACGACCGTGCTGACGCAGACCGAACCGGGCCGCACCGAGCAGGACGCCAAGGCCACCGCCGCCGCGGCGTCCTCCTCCTCGTCCTCCGCATCGAACTCGTCCTCGGGCGCACTGACCCTCGACATGTCCTTCGACACCGGCGGCAAGGACGGCAAGGGCGTCGTCCGCGTCGACCTCGACCCCGCGGCCGTGGGCAGCAACGAGATGCACGTCTACGTCCAGCGTCCCAACGGCCGGGCCTTCGACATCCCCGAGGTGAAGGTCGCCTTCACGCTCGCCGCCAAGAAGATCGGGCCGCTTCCCGTCGCCCCCGACCACGTCACCACCGGTCACTGGGCCGCCAACGGAGTGCAGATCCCCATGGCCGGCGACTGGCAGATCTCCGTGACCGTGCGGACCTCCGACATCGACCAGGTGACCGTCTCCAAGAACGCGCAGATCGGCTGAACCGCACCATGGCTGAACCGTCCCAGTCCCTCCGTCCGTCGGTCACCGAGGAGAGCCCGTCGGCTCCCCCGGCCCAAGGCGTCAGCCGGCGCGCGCTGCTCGGCACCGCCGGGGCCACCGGACTCGTACTCGGCGCGGCAGGCGCGGGCGTCGGCTACGCGGCCGCGCCCGCACAGGCCACCCCGCTCAGCTCGGTGGGCTCCGACCGGGCGATGTTTCACGGGAAACATCAGCCCGGCATCACCGAGGGTCTCCAGGCCCGCGGCCATCTCATCGCCTTCGACCTGGCGGCGGGCGCGGGGCGGAAGGAGGCCGCCGCGCTGCTGCGTCGCTGGTCGACGACGGCCGAGCGGCTGATGGCGGGCGAAGCGATGACCCAGGACGACACGGATGTGGCCCGTGACGCCGGTCCCTCGTCGCTGACCGTCACCTTCGGCTTCGGCAACAGCTTCTTCGCCCGCACCGGCCTGGAGAAGCAGCGCCCCTCCGCCCTGGACCCGCTGCCCGACTTCTCCTCCGACCACCTCGACAGGGCGCGCAGCAACGGCGACCTGTGGGTGCAGATCGGCGCCGACGACGCCCTGGTCGCCTTCCACGCGCTGCGTGCCGTCCAGAAGGACGCGGGCAGCGCGGCCAGGGTCCGCTGGCAGATGAACGGCTTCAACCGGACCCCGGGCGCCACCACCCGCCCTATGACGGCCCGCAACCTGATGGGCCAACTGGACGGCACGCGCAATCCGAAGCCGACGGACTCCGACTTCGACAAACGGATCTTCGTACCGGCCTCCGGTTCGAGCGACCCGGCCTGGATGGCGAACGGCTCCTACGCCGTCGTACGCCGGATCCGCATGCTCCTCGACGACTGGGAGAAGCTGTCGGTCGCGGCCCAGGAGAACGTCATCGGGCGCAGGAAGTCGAACGGGGCACCCCTGTCCGGGGGCTCCGAGACGACGGCGATGGACCTGGAGAAGGCCAGGGCCGACGGCGAGTACGTCGTCCCGATCAACGCCCACGCCCGGATCACCCGGCCCGACCAGAACGGGGGCGCTGCCATCCTGCGACGTCCGTTCTCGTACCACGACGGCATCGACGCCGACGGAACGCCGGACGCGGGGCTGCTCTTCGTCTGCTGGCAGGCGGATCCGCTGCGCGGGTTCGTGCCGGTGCAGCGGAAGCTGGACCGCGGGGACGCGCTCTCGCAGTACATCCGGCACGAGGCGAGCGGGCTGTTCGCCGTGCCGGGCGGGGCGGCCGACGGGGAGTACGTGGGGCAGCGGCTGCTGGAGGGCTGAGGCCGGACAGTTGCGGTTCCGGGTTTCAAACCACCCGGTCGAGTGGATCCGATGGGACAAGTGAGCCGCGCTCCCCTGCGCCCATTAGGGTGAGGGACATGCCAGCGAGCTATGCGTATCTCGGTCCCGAAGGCACCTTCACCGAAGTCGCCCTGCGCACTCTTCCGGAGACGGCCACCCGGGAGCTGATCCCATACGTCTCCGTGCAGTCAGCGCTGGACGCGGTGCGGGGCGGCGAGGCCGAGGCCGCCTTCGTGCCGATCGAGAACTCCGTCGAGGGCGGGGTCACCACGACCCTCGACGAGCTGGTCGCGGGCGAGCCGCTGACGATCTACCGCGAGGTGCTGCTGTCGATCACCTTCGCGCTGCTGGTCCGCCCGGGCACCAAGCTCTCCGAGATCAAGACGGTGACCGCGCACCCGGTCGCCCAGCCGCAGGTCCGCAACTGGCTGCGGGCCCACCTCCCCAACGCCCTCTGGGAGTCCGCCGCCTCGAACGCGGACGGCGCCCGGCTGGTGCAGGAGGGCCGCTACGACGCCGCGTTCGCCGGTGAGTTCGCGGCCGAGCGGTACGGCCTGGAGGCCCTGGAGACCGAGATCCACGACGCGAAGAACGCGCAGACCCGGTTCGTCCTGGTCGGCCGTCCGGCGCGGCCCGCGGCCCCGACCGGCGCGGACAAGACCTCGGTCGTGCTCTGGCAGAACGACGACCACCCCGGCGGGCTGCGCGACCTGCTCGGCGAGTTCGCCACCCGGGGCATCAACCTGATGCTGTTGCAGTCCCGGCCCACCGGCGCCGGCATCGGCAACTACTGCTTCTGCATCGACGCCGAGGGACATATCTCCGACCGCCGGGTGGCGGAGGCCCTGATGGGGCTGAAGCGGATCTGCCGGCAGGTCCGGTTCCTCGGCTCGTACCCGCGGGCGGACATCAAGCCGGGCGAGACCGTGGGACCGACGCGGCCGGGGACGTCGGACGAGGAGTTCATGGCGGCCTCGGACTGGGTGGCGCGCTGCCAGGACGGCCGTTTCTAACCGGCCATACGTTCATATCTAAGTTATCCACAGAGGTTATCCACAGGTCCCCAACTCGACCTGGGGACAAGTCGACAGCAACACCTGACTCTGTCGACAAATCGGCCTACAACCCACCGGCGGGCCGGTGATCACTCACATCACCCTTCGTCCACTCGTTTCCCATGGTTCATCTTTTGGGGCGATGCCTTTCCACTCGAAAGTGGGTGTTGCCCTGGTTTGAGCGGGGAATTCCTCTCTTCACACACCGAAGCCGGAGTGATCGATTCCGAAGTCCACACCTCATCCACACAGCCTGTGGATAACTCTGGCGAGGGTGGGGATTCCTGTGGACAACCCCGCCCCCAAGTCCCGCTCTCCGCAAGGGAATCGAGTCAACCGCGGGCCGCACGCCTGCCCCGTCTCGGGGAGTGAGACACTTTTTATTGACACGCTCGGCAATTCCCCCATAACGGAACGTAAGCCGCGATTCGGAACACGGGTCAATAGTGATTAGTGGGGGGCAACCCCACACCGGTAGCCTTGGCTCCGTGATTGACCTACGCCTGCTCCGTGAGGACCCCGACCGTGTGCGCGCGTCCCAGCGCGCCCGTGGAGAGGACGTCGCGCTCGTCGACGCCCTCCTCTCCGCCGACGAGCGGCGCAGGTCCTCCGGCGTCCGCTTCGACGAGCTGCGCAACGAGCAGAAGCAGCTCGGCAAGCTCATCCCCAAGGCCGCCGGTGACGAGAAGGCCGAGCTGCTGAAGAAGGCCGGCCAGCTCGCCGCCGACGTCAAGGCCGCCGACGCCGAGCGCGACGCGGCCGACGCCGAGACCCAGGAGCTGCTGCTCAGGCTCGGCAACCTCGTCCACCCTGACGTGCCCGTCGGCGGCGAGGAGGACTTCGTCACGCTGGAGACGCACGGCGCGATCCGTGACTTCGGCGCCGAGGGTTTCGAGCCCAAGGACCACCTGGAGCTGGGCCAGCTGCTCGGCGCGATCGACGTCGAGCGCGGCGCCAAGGTCTCCGGCTCCCGCTTCTACTTCCTGACCGGTGTCGGCGCCCTCCTGGAGCTGGCGCTGGTCAACGCGGCGATCGCGCAGGCCACCGAGGCCGGCTTCACACCGATGCTGACCCCGGCACTGGTCCGGCCGCAGTCCATGGCGGGCACCGGCTTCCTCGGTCAGGCGGCCCAGGACGTCTACCACCTGGACAAGGACGACCTCTACCTGGTCGGCACGTCCGAGGTGGCCCTCGCCGCGTACCACATGGACGAGATCATCGACGCCGAGCGGCTCCCGCTGCGCTACGCCGGCTTCTCGCCCTGCTTCCGCCGCGAGGCCGGTTCGCACGGCAAGGACACCAAGGGCATCTTCCGCGTCCACCAGTTCGACAAGGTCGAGATGTTCTCCTACGTCGCCCCCGAGGACTCGGAGGCGGAGCACCAGCGTCTGCTGGCCTGGGAGAAGCAGTGGCTGACCTCGCTGGAGCTGCCGTTCCGCGTGATCGACGTCGCCACCGGTGACCTCGGCTCCTCCGCGGCCCGCAAGTTCGACTGCGAGGCGTGGATCCCGACGCAGGGCAAGTACCGCGAGCTGACGTCGACGTCGGACTGCACCGAGTTCCAGTCCCGCCGGCTGTCGATCCGGGTCCGTGACGGCAAGCAGGTCAAGCCGCTGGCCACGCTGAACGGCACGCTGTGCGCCGTACCGCGCACGATCGTGGCCATCCTGGAGAACCACCAGCTGGCCGACGGTTCGGTCCGGGTTCCCGAGGTGCTGCGCCCGTACCTGGGCGGCCGGGAGGTCCTGGAGCCGGTGTCCCGGTGAGTTTCCCCTACGCGCTCATCGCCACCGACCTCGACGGCACGCTCCTCGGCCCCGGTGAGTCGATCTCACGGCGCACCCGTGACGCGCTCGCCGCGGCCACCGCGGCGGGCGCCGCGCACATCGTCGTCACCGGCCGCGCCGCCCCCTGGACCCGGCCCATCCTCGACGACCTCGGCTACCACGGCCTCGCCGTGTGCGGTCAGGGGGCGCAGGTGTACGACGCCGGGTCGCACCGCCTGCTGACGTCCGTGACGCTGGACCGTCAGCTGGCCGGGGTCGCCCTGGCGAAGATCGAGGCGGAGGTCGGCCCGCTGTACCTCGCCGCGAGCCGCGACGGCCTCGACGGCGAGGTGCTGGTGGGGCCGGGGTACGCGGTGACCGGGAAGCTCCCGTCGACGCCGTTGAGGGACACGGCGGATCTCTGGGCGGCACCACTGAACAAGATCTACATCCAGCACCCCGGGCTCTCCGACGACGAACTGGCCGAGGTGGCCCGTCGGGCGGCCGGCGGGTTCGTCACGGTCGCCCTGGCCGGCGAGGGGATAGTGGAGCTGCTGCCGCTGGGGCTGTCGAAGGCGACGGGCCTGTCGCTGGCCGCGCGTCGGCTGGGCCTGAAGGCCGCCGACACGATCGCCTTCGGCGACATGCCCAACGACATCCCGATGTTCGCCTGGGCGGCCCGGGGCGTGGCCATGGCCAACGCACATGCCGAGCTGAAGGCTGTGGCGGACGAGGTGACGTCCTCCAACGAGGAGGACGGTATTGCGGTGGTGCTGGAGCGTCTGCTCGGCTGAGGTGCCGTCAAAACGGTGCGGAGGATGCACGGATCGAACGTGCGCGGGCTTTCCGGGCCCGACCAAGGCTTAGCAAGCCAGTGCCTTACCACTCGGCCAATCCTCCGGGTGGGCGGCCCACGCGAGAGCGACCATCGCGTGCTCGAAGCGGCCGCCCCGGGCAGCTACACGGCGATCCGCCGCGGGCTGCCCTGACGGGAGCGGGACGTACTGTCGTGCATGGACATCGTCCGGCTCCTCTCCCAGATGGTGGGGTGACACAACAACTGTGCCTCTGAGCCGAGTTGGGCGCTACTGATTTTGCGGGCGCCCGCAGCCACCCCACCACCTCACCGGCGCCACCACCTACGCCGCACCTTGCTGAAGAACCACCCCGCGGGCGGCTCGTCCGACCGCCACGGCTGCGGCTCCGGCCCCTCGGCCTTCCACCTCGCGGCCAGCATCCGCGCCCGCGCGGACGGCTCCGAAGTCCCCGCGGACCGTATGAAGTCCTCGTCCAGGACAACCCCGTCCCAGTCCCCGTCTCCGAAACCCTCAGCCATCCCGCGCCTCCTACGCAGTGCACCCGCTTTGTCCAGTGTGCCCGGACAGAGGTGAAGCCCCTGTCAATAAAGCGGGCGTCTACTCCTCGCCCGCCAGCGTCAGCGAGCGCAGCTTCTGACCGGCATACCAGGTGGCCAGGACCGTCACCGCGATCAGCAGCACCGTGGCCGTCACCAGGGACACGTCGGACGTGACCAGTTCACCGCCCGTCACCTTGTGGGCGACCGCCAGGGACCACTGCTGGACGCTCAGCGTGCGCGCGCCCGGGACGAGGGAGCCGAACAGCGCCTCCCAGACCAGCGCGTAGACGAGCCCGAAGACGACCGCGTGCCGGGACACCGTGCCCAGCAGCAGGAAGAGCGCCGCGTAGGCGATCGACGCGACCAGCGCGGCGACCGTGTAGGCGACGGCGATCTGCTGGCCGTTGCCGTTGAGGATGAAGCCGGCGATCAGCGTCGGCAGGGCGGAGAACACCATCGTCACGGCGATCGCCACGATCAGCTTGGTGAGGATGATCGTCGGCCGTTTGATCGGCTTGGACAGCAGGTACACCACCGAGCCGTCGTCGATCTCCGGGCCGATCGCCCCCGTGCCGGCGATGACGCCGATGATCGGCACCATGGTCGCGAGCGCGAGGCCGCCGAGCAGGTCGGAGGCGGTCTGGTCGTCGGCGCCGGCGAGGCCGCGGACGACGACCGAGATCGCGATGAGCAGCAGGGGCAGTGCCCCCAGGATGAGGGCCCGGCGGCGGCCGAGCAGGGCTCGATAGGTGAGCCGGGCGACTGTGGGGTCGTACATCTTCGGCCTCCTACGCCGCGACCAGATACGAGAACACGGATTCGAGGGACTCGTCGGACGGCGAGACCGTGAGCAGCCGGATGCCGTGGTCGCGGGCGACCCTCGGCAGCAGGGCGGTGAAGCGGCCGAAGTCGACGGCCTGGATACGCAACGCGCCCTCGGTGACGTCCACTTCGATGCCCGAGGTGGAGGGGTCGGCGATCAGGGCGGCCGCGAGGGCGCGGTCGTCGCTGGAGCGCACCAGGTAGCGGTGCGGGCGGTCGGTCATCAGACGGCGGATCTTGCGGAAGTCGCCGCTGGCCGCGTGCCGGCCGGCGACCACCACCTCGATTTGCCAGGCGAGTTGCTCGACCTCTTCGAGGATGTGCGAGGAGAACAGCACCGTACGACCCTCGTCGCCCATCTTCCGCAGCAGGTCCATCAGCTGCATGCGCTGGCGCGGGTCCATGCCGTTGAAGGGCTCGTCGAGCAGGAGCAGCGAGGGGTCGTGGACCAGGGCGGACGCCATCTTCACGCGCTGGCGCATGCCCTTGGAGTACGTCGAGATCTTGCGGTCCTGCGCGTACTCCATCTCCACCGTGGCCAGCGCCTTCTGGGCGGCCTTGGCGCCCAGGCCGTGCAACTCGGCGTTGGCCACGACGAATTCGCGGCCGGTGAGGAAGTCGTACATCGCCTCGCGCTCGGGGACGATGCCGATGTGCCGGTAGATGGCCTCGTTGCGCCAGGTCGGCTGCCCGTCGAGGGTGACCGTGCCGGTGGAGGGGGCGAGGAAGCCGCCCATCATGTTGATGAGGGTGGACTTTCCGGCGCCGTTGGGGCCGAGCAGGCCGGTGACGCCGGGGCCGATGGTCATGGTGACGTCGTTGACGGCGACCACGTTGCCGAACCAGCGGGAGACGTGGTCGATGGAGAGCGTGGTCACAGTCCCACCTTCTTGTAACGGCGCAGCAGCAGGCCATAGGCCGCGGCGATGAGGCCGAGGACGACGAGCACGTACACCGCGCCCTGGGCGTGGGAGGGTCCGTCGCCGCCCGGGAAGGTGTTGGTGCCACCGAGGAGGGCGGTGCTCAGGCCGCCGATCAGGGTGACGGGCGAGAACAGGCCGATCCACGGGATGGCGCCGGTGCTGCCCTGGGCGTCCGCGATGGCCTGGAGGGTGGAGACCGCGCCGTAGGAGATGGTCAGTACGGCGATCACGGCGGCGATGCCGAAGCCGCGGCGCGGGGTGATCGAGGCGATGACCAGGCCGATGCCGGCGAACAGCAGGGACAGCAGGGCCACCGAGACCAGTCCCTGGCCGAACCCCTTGCTCTGGTGGGCGAAGTCCATCTTGGACAGCAGGGCGCCCACGTACAGCACGACCAGCGGAGCGCCGGTGAGGATGAACAGCGCCGACGCCAGGGCCGCGAACTTGGCCCGGACGTAGTCGGCGGTCTCGATGGGCCGTGAGAAGTACAGCGGGATGGTCTTGAAGCGCAGGTCGCGGGAAACCGCCTGGGGCGCCTGCGAGGCGACGTACAGGCTGATGACGGCCTGCATGATGATCGCGTACCGCGTGTAGGACACCGGCAGGTCATGGGCCTTGGTGGCGACGGCGACGGCGACCATGATGGCCGCCGGCACGCACATCACCGCGAACAGCAGCATCGGCAGCACCTTGGACTTCACCGAGCGGCCGAGGCCGTAGGAGCCGCGCAGGGTCTGCGAGTAGAGGGACAGGCGGGCGTAGGCGCGGCCCAGGCGCGGGCCGTCGTAGCCGCGGTAACCGATGTCGTGGATTCGGGACTGGTCACCCGCGGGGGTGGCCAGGGGCTGCTCAACCGCCATGGACGGCCGCCTCCTTCGGCTGCTCGTCGCTGCTCGTGAAGACCTCGGAGATGTGGTGTCGGCGCTGTTCCATGCGCACCAGGCCGAGGCCGAGGTCGGCGACGACGTCGCGGATCAGGTCGTACGTCTCCTCACCCTGGGCGGTGAGCAGCAGGATGTGGCCGGCTCCGGGCAGGCCGCCGCCCTCGGCGTTCGTCTCCACCCCGCGCGCGTGGAGCGCGTCGCGCACCGCGCGGGTGCCGTCGGGGTGCTCGTCGCTGTCGGTGACCTCGATCGCGAGGGTGGTCGTGGACTGCGTGAAGTCGGTGGTGGAGCTGGCGCGCAGCAGCTTGCCGCCGTCGACGACGACCACGTGGTCGCAGGTGCGTTCCAGTTCGCCGAGCAGGTGCGAGGTGACCAGGACCGAGATGCCGAAGTCGGTGTGGATACGGCGGATCAGGCCGAGCATCTCGTCGCGGCCGACCGGGTCGAGGCCGTTGGTCGGCTCGTCCAGGAAGACCAGCTGCGGGTCGTGCACCAGCGCCTGGGCGAGTTTCACGCGCTGCTTCATGCCGGTCGAGTAGCCGCCGATGGGGCGGTACCGCTCCTCGTAGAGCCCGACATGGCGCAGGGTGTCGGCGGTGCGCTCGCGTGCGGCGGTGGGCGGCAGGCCGGACATGCGGGCCATGTGCACGACGAACTCGGTGGCCGAGACGTCGGGCGGCAGGCAGTCGTGCTCCGGCATGTAGCCCACCCGCTCGCGGATGGCGGCACCCTTGGTCGCCACGTCGAGGCCGAGCACCTCGGCTCGGCCCTCGCTGGCGGGGGACAGACCCAGCAGGATCTTGATCAGGGTGGACTTGCCGGCGCCGTTGGCTCCGACGAGTCCGGTCACACCGGGTCCGATGTCCACGGACAGCCGGTCGAGCGCGGTCACCCGGGGGAACCGCTTGCTCAGGCTTTCGGTCGCGATCACAGTCACGCCATCGAAGGTAGTGACGTGGACCACGGGGGTCGTCAGACCCGAGAGCCGTCTTCGCATCACTCTCGAGTATTACGGGACCCTAGGGGATCCCCTGCCTGAGAGCTACACAGAGTTGTCCACAGGCCTTGCGCCTCCTATTGACGCCGCCTCTAACAACTGTCACATTCACCAGTGTCAAGTTACGGACGCGTACCGCAGTCGACGGGGACGGGGCGGATGACGACGACAGTGCAGGACGTACTCTCCGAACGCGCCACGGAGCTGGAGGGTTTCCGGCGGGTGCAGCGACTCGCGTACGAATGCGCGGAGGCGGTCGCGGCCCGGCTGGAGCCCGGGATCACCGAGCGCGAGGCGGCCCGGATGCAGCGCGAGTGGCTGCGCGCCCGTGGCGTACGGGACTGGTTCCACCTCCCCTTCGCCTGGTTCGGCGACCGCACCGCGTTCACGGACTTCCGCATACCGCTGCAGTTCTTCCCGACCGACCGCCGGCTGGCCCCCGGGATGCCGTTCATCCTGGACCTGGCCCCGGTCCACGACGGCTTCACGGCCGACATCGGCTACTCGGGCTCCCTCGGGATCAACCCCGTCCAGGACCGGCTGATGGCCGACCTGGAGGCACACCGGGAACTGATCCTGCGCGAGGTGCGCGAACGGCGCCCGCTGCGCGAGATCTACGAGGACGTGGACCGCCTGATGGTCCGCCAGGGTTACGCCAACCGGCACCGCGCCTACCCGTTCGGCGTGATCGCCCACAAGGTGGACCGGGTGAAACAGCGCCGCTGGTCACCTCACCTCTTCGGGTTCGGCACCCAGTCCCTGAAGGGCCTCGCCGCCGACGCCCTGCACGGCCACCGCGAGGGCTGGTCGCCCCTGTGGTCGCCGTACCGCTTCTCCGACCACCCGCCCCAGCCGGGCCTGTGGGCGGTCGAACCACACCTCGGCTTCCGGGGCACCGGAGCCAAGTTCGAGGAGATCCTCGTGGTCACCGACTCCCGGGACCCCGAGCAGAGCGCCTTCTGGCTGGACGACGATCTGCCGCACGTGCGGCGCTGGGCGGAGGACAAGTGACGGCACTGAAGGGCGCACGCGAGCGCCGGGTACGCACCGGTGGCATCGAACTGTGCGTGGCAGAACTGGGCGACCCGGCACAGCCGACGGTCGTCCTCGTCCACGGCTACCCGGACAGCAAGGAGGTCTGGTCCGAGGTCGCGCCCCGCCTGGCCGAGCGCTTCCACGTGGTGCTGTACGACGTCCGGGGCCACGGCCGCTCGACCGCACCGCAACCGCTGCGCGGCGGCTTCACGCTGGCCAAGCTGACCGACGACTTCCTGGCGGTGATCGACGCGGTGAGCCCGGACCGCCCGGTGCACCTGGTCGGCCACGACTGGGGCTCGGTGCAGTCCTGGGAGTTCGTCACCGTGGGGCGCACGGAGGGCCGCATCGCCTCCTTCACCTCGATGTCCGGACCGTCCCTCGACCACTTCGGACACTGGATCAACGCGCGCCTGAAGCGCCCCACGCCCCGCCGGGTGGGACAGCTCCTCGGCCAGGGCGCCAAGTCCTGGTACGTGTATCTGCTGCACACCCCCGTCGTCCCCGAACTGGCCTGGCGCGGCCCGCTCGGCAAGGCCTGGCCCGGCATCCTCCGACGGGCCGAGAAGCTCCCCGCCGGGGACTACCCGACCGGCTCCCTCCGCTCCGACGCGGCGCACGGTGCCTGGCTGTACCGCGACAACGTACGGCCCCGGCTGCGCCGCCCGCGCGAGGACGCGTACGCGCACGCGCCCGTGCAGCTCATCACGCCCCTCGGCGACGCCTTCCTCTCCGAGCGGCTGTACGACGACCTGGAGCACTGGGCACCGCAGCTGACACGCCGCGCCCTGCCGGACAAGCACTGGATCCCGCGCACCCGGCCGGACCAGGTGGCGGCCTGGATCGAGGAGTTCGTGATCTCCGTCGAGGACGGCCGGGGCACCGAGCCGAAGCCCGCGGACCGCCATGCCCAGCGGTTCGGCGGCCGGTTGGTCCTGGTCACCGGCGCGGGCAGCGGTATCGGCCGGGCCACGGCGTTCGCGTTCGCGGAGGCGGGCGCGCGCGTGGTGGCCGTGGACCGGGACGCGGAGGCCGCCGCCCGCACCGCCGAGCTGTCCCGGCTGATCGGAGCGGCGGACGCGTGGCCCGAGACGGCCGACGTCTCCGACGAACAGGCCATGGAGAAGCTCGCCGAGCGGGTCCACCGCGCGTACGGGGTCCTGGACGTACTGGTCAACAACGCGGGCATCGGCCTCTCCGGCTCGTTCCTCACGACGACCACGGAGGACTGGCGCAAGGTCCTGGACGTCAACCTCTGGGGCGTGATCCACGGCTGCCGCCTGTTCGGCGCGCGGATGGCGGACCGCGGCCAGGGCGGCCACATCGTGAACGTCGCCTCGGCGGCCGCCTTCCAGCCCTCGCGGGCGCTGCCGGCCTACAGCACCTCCAAGGCGGCGGTCCTGATGCTGTCCGAATGCCTGCGCGCCGAACTCGCCGCTCAGCGCATCGGCGTGACCGCGATCTGCCCCGGCATCGTCAACACCAACATCACCTCGACGGCCCGCTTCACCGGGGTCGACGAGGCGGAGCAACGACGCAGGCAGCAGCGCTCGGCACGCCTGTACGGGATGCGCAACTACCCGCCGGAGAAGGTCGCTTCCGCGATTCTGGAGGCGGTGGAACACAACAGGGCGGTGGTGCCGGTGACCCCGGAGGCACGGGGAGCGCGGTTGCTGTCGCGGGTGGCACCGGGGGTGCTGCGGAGGATCGCGAGGATGGAGCCGAGGCTGTGACGGCCGATCCCCCGCCCCACAAGACCTACCGCATCGAGGACTTGGCCCACCGGTCCCGGACCACCGTCCGAACCATCCGCGCCTACCAGGACAAGGGCCTCCTCCCCCGCCCGGAACGCCAGGGCCGGGCCAACCTCTACTCCGACGTCCACCTCGCCCGCCTCCACCAGATCGCCGACCTCCTCGCCCGCGGCTACACCCTGGCCTCCATCAAGGAGCTCCTGGACGCCTGGGACACCGGCCGCGGCCTGGCCGGCGTCCTGGGCCTCGTCACCGAGGCCGAGGGCCCCTGGACCGACGAGGAACCGGCCCGTCTGTCCCGCGCCGACCTGGACGCCCGTTTCGGCGGCACCCCCGACGACACGGCCGTGGCCGAGGCCATGGCACTCGGCGTCCTGGAACCGGTGGCGGGCGACCCCGACTCCTTCCTGGTACCGAGCCCACAAGAACTGGCCGTGGCCGCCGAGTTGCACGCGGCCGGGGTACCGCTCACCGCGATCTCGGACCATCTGCGGGAGTTGCGGGTCCAGGTCGAGCACATAGCCGCCCGTTTCCTGGAGTTCACCACCGAGCACGTCTTCGCCCGCTACCTCGACGACCCGCACCATCGCACCGACGCGAAGGCGGCCGAGGCGGCCTCCCTGGTACGGCGCCTGCGCCCGCTCGCTCAGCAGACCGTGGACGCCGAACTTGCCCGGGCCATGCGCCTGTTCGCGACCCGCGAGGTGCGCAGGCGACTTGGTGCGGGGGAGCGGCCGAAGACCCGGGAGGAGACGCGTACCGTGTCTCTCCCCGCCGACACGATTCAGGCCGTAGGACGTCTCGTTGGTCCGGACCACATCGCCGAGTTCATCGCCCTGGCCGCTGAACGGGAGGCCAGGGCACGCCACTTGGACGCGCTCACCGCAGATCACAGACCTGTTAACGATCTTGACGAAACACCCTGAACCGCCCAGAGGTTGTCCACAGCACGGCCAATTCCCCTGTGGATAACCGAACTTGGTTGTGGATCAAACCTCCCGCGAAAAATAACTGCGTGATCCGCGTCTCTCCCGGCACGCTGGTGATGTGAACGACAAGAAGAGCCACAGACCGCACGACAAAACAAACGACAAACCGAACATCGGACAGAATGACAGGACGTGGGACGAGCGGCGCACCGTGAAGGTGTCGAAGTACCTCTCGAAACACCTGCGCCACCAGCCCGAGCGCATCGGCCTCACGCTCGACGAGGCCGGCTGGGTGGAGATCGACACGCTGCTCGCAGCGGCAGCGGCGCACGGCTTCCCGGTCACCCGCGAGGAACTCGACCACGTCGTCGCCGCCAACGACAAGCAGCGCTTCGCGATCGAAGGCGCCCGGATCCGCGCCAGCCAGGGCCACAGCATCGACGTCGAGCTCGGACTGCCCCCGGCGACCCCGCCGCCGTACCTCTATCACGGGACCGTGGCCCGGTACCTGGACGCGATCCGGACCGCGGGTCTCCGCCCGATGAGCAGGCACGACGTACATCTGTCGGCCGACCGCGAGACCGCGACCCGGGTCGGTGCCCGGCGCGGGCGCCCGGTCGTGCTGTCGGTGGACGCGGGCGCGATGCACCGGGCCGGCCATGTCTTCCACGTCAGCGCGAACGGGGTGTGGCTGACCAAGGCCGTACCGCCGGAATACCTGCGCTTCCCCGACCCGCACTGACCCCTGCATGATGACTGGTATGGACCAGAGTGACCGCAGGGACCATCTCCCCACGACCGAGGCGGCCGTGACCGCTCTTCGCGCGATCGCCGCCGAGTACGGCCGCGAGATCGAGGTGACCCACGACATCGGCGCGGACCAGACCTCCCGGCGCAGCGCGGCGGGCTTCGGAGTCACCGCGGACCCGGACGGTTCGCTGCCGCACGAGGCATACGCCGAGTTCGGCGGGCTGCCCCGGGTGAGCGTGCGGCTCTACCCGGACGACGACGCGCTGATCACGGTGGAGGGCGTCGCGTTCCACGACCTCCCGCGTGACGACGTACCCGCGTTTCTCCGCTCCGTCTTCGACGGGCTGGCCCATGTCCGCTCCCGCCGCTTCCCGCCAGTGGCCTGGCTGGTCGTACCGCTGCCCGGGGACCGTACGTACAAGGAGTACCTGGCCGCGAACTTCCTCACGCCGTGGCTGAGCGGCCGCATACGGTGACCGTTTCGTCCCTCGTCGGTGTGGCCCCTTAGTCTCGGACGCATGAGTCTGCGTCTGAGCACCGTGATCCTGCCGTACCGCCGCTGGAACGAGGGCGGCCGTACCGCCTGGACGCGGGCCGAGGAGCTGGGCTTCCACACCGCGTACACCTACGACCACCTGTCCTGGCGCAGTTTCCGGGACGGCCCGTGGTTCGGTGCGATTCCGACGCTGACCGCCGCCGCGTCCGTCACCGACCGGCTGCGTCTGGGCACGCTCGTCACCTCGCCGAACTTCCGGCACCCGGTGACGCTCGCCAAGGAGCTGATCTCCCTCGACGACATCTCCAACGGGCGGGTGACGCTCGGCATCGGCGCCGGCGGCACCGGCTTCGACGCCACCGCGCTGGGCCAGGAGCCGTGGACCGCGCGCGAGCGCGCCGACCGGTTCGCCGAGTTCGTGCCGCTGCTCGACCGGCTGCTCACCGAGGACTCCGTGACACAGGAGGGCGAGTTCTACTCGGCCCACGAGGCGCGCGACATCCCGGGCTGCGTGCAGCGCCCCCGGCTGCCCTTCGCGGTCGCGGCCACCGGCCCACGCGGGCTGAAGCTGGCCGCACGGTACGGACAGGCGTGGGTGACCACCGGCGATCCGAAGCTCTACGAGAACGGCACGCCCGAGCAGTCCGTCGAGGCGCTGCGCGGTCAGACTGCGAAGCTCGGCGAGGCCTGCGCGGCGATCGGCCGGGACGCGTCGGAGCTGGACAAGATCCTGCTCACCGGGTTCACCCCGGACCGGGCCCGTCCGCTGGCGTCCCTGGACGCCTTCGTGGACTTCGCCGGCCGCCACCAGGAACTGGGCTTCACCGAGCTGGTGATCCACTGGCCCATCCCGGACTCGGACTTCGCGGCCGACGAGAAGGTCTTCGAGCAGATCGCCATGGAGGCCCTGGCCCAGCTGGCCTGAGGCCGACCGGCGGGGGGCCGCCGACCAGGGGTCGAGGGGCACCGGGCCGAGCCCGGAGGACGCTCGGGGAGTCATCTGTGTCTCATCTGTGCGCAGCACCGCACTGGCGTGCGGGCATATGCGCGAGAATGGCGCGGTGACCTCAGCGACCCGACAGCCCGAGACCCTCGCCTTCGCCACCCCGCCCCGGCTGATCGCCACCGATCTCGACGGCACCCTGCTGCGCGACGACAAGTCGGTCTCCCCGAGGACGGTCGCCGCGCTGGCCGCCGCCGAGGAGGCGGGCATCGAGGTCTTCTTCGTCACCGGCCGCCCGGCCCGCTGGATGGACGTCGTCAGCGACCATGTCCACGGCCACGGCCTGGCGATCTGCGGCAACGGCGCCGCCGTGGTCGACCTGCACGGCGGCCCCGGCGCCCACCGCTTCGTGAAGGTGCGTGAACTGGCCAGGGAGAACGCGCTGGACGCCGTACGACTGCTGCGTGATGCCGTGCCCGGCACGGTGTACGCGGTCGAGCAGACGTACGGCTTCCACCAGGAGCCTGCCTATCCCAAGCTGCACCTGGAGACGCCGGACCATCTGCTGCCCGCCGAGGAGATCCTCGCGGCGGACGGCCGGGGCGCCGGCGAGCCCGTGCTCAAGATCCTCGCCTACCACCCCGACCTCGACCCCGACGCGTTCCTCACCCTCGCCCGCCTCGCCGTCGGCGACCGTGCCAACGTCACCCGGTCCAGCCCCAGCGCCCTGCTGGAGATCAGCGGTCCGGGGGTCTCCAAGGCCAGCACGCTGGCCCTGGAGTGCGCCGAGCGCGGCATCTCGCACGAGGAGGTCGTGGCCTTCGGCGACATGCCCAACGACGTCGAGATGCTGACCTGGGCCGGACACTCGTACGCGATGGGCAACGCCCACCCCGACGTGATCGCCGCCGCCTCCGGCCGTACGGTGGCCAACAACGAGGACGGTGTCGCGGTCGTGATCGAACAGCTGCTGGCCGCCCGCATCTGAAGCTGCCGGATTCGGCCCGACGCTCGCCGCGGTCCCCGCCACGGCACGCGCTACGGCAGGGACTGCCGACTCCGGCTCGGTACGGCGCCTGCCAGATCGGTTCGGTACGGCGGCGCCTGCCAGATCACCGTCGTGCCGCCCCGTCAGGTTCGGCGCCGCGAACCCTTCTTCGCCCATCGAAGGCGGAAGCCCCGGAGGGCCAAGGGACGGCCTGCGGCCCGCAGGGGGCTGCGCGGCCCGCAGGTGCTCCACTCGGCCCTAAGGCGCTCCCACCAGGCCCTCGGACGCTTCCGCGAGCGACTCCGTCGCCGCCTCCCGCTCCGCCATCCCCCGCAACGGTCCGGCCACGGCGGCCAGCTCCGCGTACGGCCCGCGCTGCACCACCCGGCCCCCGTCGAGCACGACCACCTCGTCCACGTCCTCCAGTCCCGCCAGCCGATGGGTGATGAGCACGGTCGTACGGCCCTCGGTGGCGGCCAGCAGATCCGCGGTGAGCGCGTCCGCCGTGGGCAGGTCGAGGTGCTCGGCGGGCTCGTCCAGGACAAGCACCGGGAAGTCCGCCAGCAGCGCCCGCGCGAGCGCCAGCCGCTGCCGCTGCCCACCGGACAGCCGGGCCCCGTGCTCGCCGACGAGGGTGTCGAGCCCGTCGGGCAGCCCGTCCACCCAGTCCAGCAGCCGGGCCCGGCCCAGCACGTCCCGCAGGTCCTCCTCGCTGGCGTCCTTGCGGGCGAGCAGCAGGTTCTCGCGTACGGAACTGTCGAAGAGGTGCGCGTCCTGGGCGCACAGCCCGACGAGCCGGCGTACGTCGTCGCCGTCCATGCCGTGCGCCTCCACGCCGGCCAGGGTGTAGGAGCCCGCGTCCGGGTCGAGGAACCGCAGCAGGACCTGGGCGAGGGTCGTCTTGCCGGAACCGGAGGGGCCGACCACGGCGATCCGGCGTCCCTCGTGGAGGGTGAGGTCGAGCCCCGCGAGCGCGTCCCGACGCTGGCCCTCGTGACGGGCGGACAGGCCCTTCAGTACGACGGGGAAGGGCGTGGTGGGCGCCCGGCGCGGCCGCTCGGGCTCCCGTACGGGTTCGGGCGCGTCCAGCACCTCGTAGATGCGCTCGGCGCTCTTGCGCACCCGCTGCCGGTGCCGCACGGCGAGCGGGAGCCCCAGTACGGCCTCGAAGGCGGCCAGCGGAGTGAGCACGAGCACGGCCATCGCCACCCCGCTCAGCCGGCCGTCGGCGACCCCCTGGGCGCCCAGCAGTGCCGTGGCGGCGACGGTCAGGCCCGTGAGCAGAGCGGTCAGTCCGTCACCGAGCGCGGTGGCGGTGGCGGCCCGCGAGGCGATCCGGGTGAGCGTGCGGTCGGCTTGCCGGGCCTCGGAGGTACGGGCGGGCAGCGCGCCGGCGACGGTCAGTTCGGCGGTGCCGGTGAGCAGGTCGGTGACCCGGGTCGCGAGCAGGCCGCGGGCGGGCGCCAGCCGCTGCTCGGCGCGACGGGCCACGGCGGAGGTCACCAGCGGGACACCGACGCCGGCCGCCAGCAGCCCCACGGCCAGGGCGGCGCCCGCCTCGGGCAGCAGCCAGGCGGTGAACCCCACGGCCCCGGCGGACACGGCCACCGCGGCCCCGGCGGGCAGCAGCCACCGCAGCCAGTAGTCCTGCAGCGTGTCCACGTCGGCGACCAGCCGGCTGAGCAGATCCCCGCGCCGGGTCGCCCGGAGCCCGGCAGGTGCGAGCCGTTCGAGGCGCCGGTACACGGCGACCCGGGTGTCGGCCAGCATCCGCAGCACGGCGTCGTGCGACACGAGCCGCTCGCTGTACCGGAACACGGCCCGCCCGATCCCGAAGGCCCGCGTAGCCGTCACGGCGACCATCAGATACAGCACCGGCGGCTGCTGCGAGGCCCGCGAGATCAGCCACCCGGAGGTCGCCATCAACCCCACGGCACTGCCGAGCGCGAGAGCCCCCAGCAGAAGAGCGAGCGACAACCGTCCCCGCCGAGCCCCGGAGTCCCCCCGAACCCGCCTCAGAACGCCCCGCCGAGACCCCGCCACCAACTCCCCCGAGCCACGCCCGGAAAGACCGAACCACCCCGCCGAGCCCCGCCCGGAAAGCCCAAGCCCCTCCGCCGGGCCCCCCGCAGACAGCCCAAGTCCCTCCACCGGGCCGCTTCCCAGCTCGCCGGGCAACTCCGCCGGTCCACTTTCCAGTCGACCGAGCTGTTCGATCGCCTCGCCTTCCCATCGACCGAGTCGGGTGGTGGGTGGGCGGAGGGGCTGGGGGTCCAGGGGGCGGAGCCCCCTGGGGGCCTCGCTGCCAAAGAGCCGCACCACCCGGTCCGCCGCCGAGAGCAGCGCCGGCCGGTGCACCACCAGCAACACCGTCCGCCCCGCGGCAAGCCGCCGTACCGCCGCCACAACCTCCGCCTCGGTCATCCCGTCCAGCGCAGCCGTCGGCTCATCCAGCAACAGCACGGGCCGGTCTGCCAGGAACGCCCGCGCCAGCGCCAGCCGCTGCCGCTGCCCGGCGGACAGTCCGGCCCCGTCCTCGCCGAGCACGGTCCCGGCGCCCTCCGGCAACGCCTCCACGAACTCCAGCGCCCCCGCGTCCCGCAACGCCCGCCGTACCGCCTCGTCGTCCGCGTCGGGACGCGCTAGCCGTACGTTCTCGGCGATCGTCCCGGCGTACAGATGCGGCCGCTGCGGCACCCACGCGATTCGCGACCGCCACGCCTCCAGGTCCACCTCGCCGAGCTCGGCTCCCCCGATCCGCACCCGGCCCGCCACCGGCCGTACGAACCCCAGCAGCACGTTCAGCAGCGTCGACTTGCCCACTCCACTCGGGCCGACCAGTGCGACGGTCTCGCCGGGTTCCACGGTGAACGACACCTCGGTCACCGCGTCCGCCGAGCGGCCCGGGTACCGGACCGTCACCCCTTCGAAGGCCAGGGAGGCCCCGGAGAGCCCAGAGGGGACCTCGCCCGTACCGGACCCCGGCACCGGCGTCTCCAGCACCGCGAAGATCTCCTCCGCCGCCGCGAGCCCCTCCGCCGCCGCGTGGAACTGGGCACCCACCTGCCGCAGCGGTAGGTACGCCTCGGGCGCCAGCACCAGGATGACCAGCCCGATGTACAGGTCCATGTCGCCGTGCACCAGCCGCATACCGATGGTCACGGCGACCAGCGCCACCGACAGCGTGGCAAGCAGTTCCAGCGCGAAGGACGAGAGGAAAGCGATCCGCAGGGTCCGCATGGTCGCCTGCCGGTACTCGCCGGTGATCCGGCGGATGGACTCGGCCTGCGCCTTGGCCCGCCCGAACACCTTCAGCGTGGGCAGCCCCGCGACCACGTCCAGGAAGTGGCCGGACAGCCGGGACAGCAGCCGCCACTGACGGTCCGTACGGGACTGGGTGGCCCAACCGATCAACACCATGAACAGCGGAATGAGCGGGAGCGTGCCGACGATGATCGCCGCGGACACCCAGTCCTCCGTGACGATCCGGGCGAGCACCGCGACCGGTACGACCACCGCGAGCCCCAACTGGGGCAGGTAGCGCGAGAAGTAGTCGTCGAGGGCGTCGACGCCGCGCGTGGCGAGGGTGACCAGCGATCCGGTCCGCTGACCGCTCAGCCAGCCGGGCCCGAGCGCCACGGCCCGGTCGAGAAGCCGCCCCCGCAGTTCGGACTTGACCGCCGCGCTCGCCCGGTGCGCGGCAAGCTCGGTCAGCCAGGAGACCAGTGCCCTACCGATGGCAACGACCACCAACAGCAGCAGGGGAGTGCGGAGTTCGGATACCGAGTGGCCGTGCTGGAAGGCGCCGACCACCACTTCGGCGATGAGCATCGCCTGGGCGATGACCAGCCCGGCCCCGACCACACCGAGGCCGACGACCGCGACCAAGAAGAGACGAGTGGCTCGGGCGTAGCGCAGCAGACGCGGATCGATTGGTTTCACGTGAAACATGCCCTTCGGCCCGGAGTGGGTGTTTCACGTGAAACACCCACTCCTTGGACTCATGCGGACTCAGTGCGGAGTCAGTACAGACTCAGGTGCCGGTTCGGCGCCGAGTCGGCGCCGACTCAGTGGGCGGCTTCGGCTGCGATGTGCTGCGTGCCGATCCGCTTGCGGAACACCCAGTACGTCCACCCCTGGTAGAGCATGACGAGCGGCGTGGCGATCGCCGCCAGCCACGTCATGATCTTCAGGGTGTAGGGGCTCGACGAGGCGTTGGTGACCGTGAGGTTCCAGTCCGCGTTGAGCGACGACGGCATGACGTTCGGGAAGAGCGACAGGAAGAGCATCGCCACGGCGGCCACGATGGTGATGCCGGACAGGGCGAACGCCCATCCCTCACGGCCCCGCAGGTTGGCCCCCAGGGCGGCGACCAGCGCGGCGACCGCCACGACCAAGGCCACCAGGCTCTTGCCGTCCCCGCTGTCGGCCTGCGTCCACACCAGGAAGGCCAGCGCCAGCACGGCGGCGAGCAGACCGACCTTGGTCGCCAGCTTCCGCGCCCGTACCCGTATGTCACCGACGGTCTTGAGGGCGGTGAACACCGTTCCGTGGAAGGTGAACAAGGTCAGCGTCACCAGTCCGCCGAGCAGAGCGTGCGGGTTGAGCAGGTCCCAGACGCTGCCGACGTACTCGAAGTGCCGGTCGATCTTCACGCCCCGCACGATGTTCGCGAAGGCCACGCCCCACAGGAACGCCGGGATCAGCGAGGTCCAGAAGATCGCGGTCTCCCAGCTGCGCTGCCACTTCTCCTCGGGCCGCTTCGCCCGGTACTCGAAGGCGACACCCCGGACGATCAGGCAGACCAGAATGACCAGCAGGGGCAGATAGAAGCCGGAGAAGAGCGTGGCGTACCACTCGGGGAAGGCGGCGAAGGTCGCACCGCCCGCGGTGAGCAGCCACACCTCGTTGCCGTCCCAGACCGGGCCGATCGTGTTGATCAGCACCCGCTTCTCCGGCCGGTCACGGGCGAGCAGCTTGGTGAGGATGCCGACCCCGAAGTCGAAGCCCTCCAGGAAGAAGTAGCCGGTCCACAGGACCGCGATCAGGACGAACCAGACGTCGTGAAGTTCCATGACTGCGTCTCCCTCGGCCTAGTACGAGAAGGCCATCGGCTTGTCGGCGTCACGCGCCTCGCCGCCGATCTTCGTGGGCGGGTTGAGGTCGTCCTCGGTGAGCTCGGGCGGGCCGGCCTTGATGTACTTCACGAGCAACTTGACCTCGATGACGGCGAGGATGGCGTACAGCGCGGTGAAGGTGATCATCGAGATGAGGATCTCGGCCTGGGAGACACCGGGGGAGACGGCGTCACGGGTCTGCAGAACGCCGTAGACGACCCAGGGCTGACGGCCCATCTCGGTGAAGATCCAGCCCCAGGAGTTGGCGATCAGCGGGAAGCCCAGCGTCCAGATCGCCACCAGCCAGTACAGCCTGCCGAGCTTCGGGCTGAGAGCCTTGTTCTTGAAGAGGACCAGATGCGGCACCTCGTCCTCACCGACCCGCAGATGCTGGGCCAGCATGAACTTCTTGCGGGTCAGCCAGAGTCCGACCAGGCCGATGGCGAAGGACGCCATGCCGAAGCCGATCATCCAGCGGAACGCCCAGAAGGTGACGGGGATGATCGGGCGGTAGTCGCCAGGACCGTACTTCTGCTGCTCGGCCTTGTTGGTGTCGTTGATGCCGGGGACGTACGAGTTGAAGTTGTCGTCGGCGAGGAACGACAGTATGCCGGGGACCGACAGTTCGACGCTGTTGTGGCCCTTGCTCACGTCGCCGTAGGCGAAGACCGAGAACGGTGCCGATTTCTGGCCGTCCCACAAGGCCTCGGCGGCGGCCATCTTCATCGGCTGCTGCTTGAACATGACCTTGCCGAGGGTGTCGCCGCTGATCGCGGTGAGCAGGCCGGCGATGACGACGGTGACCAGACCCAGCCGCAGCGAGGTCTTCATCACGGTGATGTGCTTCTTGCGGAACAGGTGGAAGGCGGCGATGCCGACCATGAACGCGCCACCGGTCAGGAAGGACGCGGTCAGCGTGTGGAAGGCCTGGGCCAGCGCGGTGTTCTGGGTCAGGACGGCCCAGAAGTCGGTCAGTTCGGCGCGCCCCTTCGCCTTGTCGATCTTGTAGCCGACGGGGTGCTGCATCCATGAGTTGGCCGCGAGGATGAAGTACGCGGACAGGATCGTGCCGATGGAGACCATCCAGATGCAGGCCAGATGGATCTTCTTGGGCAGCTTGTCCCAGCCGAAGATCCACAGCCCGATGAAGGTGGACTCGAAGAAGAACGCGATCAGCGCCTCGAAGGCGAGCGGGGCGCCGAAGATGTCACCGACGAACCGCGAGTAGTCCGACCAGTTCATGCCGAACTGGAACTCCTGCACGATGCCGGTGACCACACCCATCGCGATGTTGATCAGGAAGAGCTTGCCCCAGAACTTGGTCGCCCTGAGGTACTTCTCCTTCTCCGTGCGCACCCATGCGGTCTGCAGGCCCGCCGTGAGGGCGGCCAGAGAGATCGTCAGCGGGACGAACAGGAAGTGGTAGACGGTGGTGATGCCGAACTGCCAACGCGCCAGTGTCTCCGGCGCCAGAGCCAGGTCCACGTCGTCAGTCTCCTTACGTCGCCGGGGTACAGCGGCACTTTGCCCCTTTTGTCACGTACATCACGGACCAAAGAGGACGAGCTTGTGAATGCATTCACATTCACAAGCCATTATGACGCACTGATTTTCGACGCATCCATGGGGGGCCTGTCTTCTCCGTCACGTCGCCCCGCGACCCTCGGTTCCACGTGAAACCCAAACGCAACGGGGCCGCCTCACGGCGACCCCGTACGTGTGGAACTGGCCGACGGCCAAGGCTCCTTGCGGCTAGAGCTCCTTGCGGAAGTTCTCCGCCGCCTTCAGGAAGATGTCGTTCGCCTCGGTCTCCCCGATCGTCACCCGGGCACCCTCGCCGGGGAACGGCCGGATGACCGCCCCATGCTCCTCACAGAGCTGCGCGAAGGCCGTCGTACGCTCCCCCAGCCGCAGCCACACGAAGTTGGCCTGGGTCTCCGGAACCGTCCAGCCCTGGGCACGCAGCGCCCCGACCACCCGCTGCCGCTCGCACACCAGAGAGCCGACCCGGCCGAGCAGTTCGTCCTCGGCCCGCAGCGAGGCGATCGCCGCTTCCTGGGCGAGCTGGCTCACGCCGAACGGCACCGCCGTCTTGCGCAGCGCCGCCGCCACCGGCTCATGGGCGATCGCGAAGCCGACGCGCAGCCCGGCGAGGCCGTACGCCTTGGAGAAGGTCCGCAGGACACAGACGTTGGGTCGTTCGCGGTAGATCTCGACGCCGTCGGGCACCTCGGGGTCGCGGATGAACTCCCGGTAGGCCTCGTCGAGGACCACCAGCACGTCACTCGGCACCCGATCCAGGAAGCGCTCCAGTTCGGCTCGCTTCACGACCGTGCCGGTCGGGTTGTTGGGGTTGCAGACGAAGATCAGGCGGGTGCGGTCGGTGATCGCGTCCGCCATCGCGTCCAGGTCGTGCACCTCCCCGGGCGTGAGCGGCACCTGGACCGAGCGGGCGCCGCTGATCTGCGTGATGATCGGGTAGGCCTCGAAGGACCGCCAGGCGTAGATCACCTCGTCGCCGGGGCCGCTGGTGGCCTGGATCAGCTGCTGGGCGACGCCGACCGAGCCGGTACCGGTGGCCAGATGGCCGAGCGGGACGCCGAAGCGGTCCGAGAGCTCGTTCATCAGGCCCGTGCACGCCATGTCCGGGTAGCGGTTGAAGGCGGCAACGGCCGCGGTCACGGACTCCAGCACGCCGGGCAGCGGAGGATACGGGTTCTCGTTGGAGGAGAGCTTGTAGGCGACCGGGCCGTCGGCCGCGGCAGGCTTGCCCGGCTTGTAGGTGGGGATACTCTCCAGCTCGGCGCGCAGCTTGGGGCTCGTCTCGCTCACCGCAGTCCTCCTCGCGACCACCGGCGGACCGTCCGCGCCGCCGGCATCCAATACTGCTTACCTTATGAGGATTCGGTGCCGCTGCGTACAGCACCGGAGGGACCCGGCAGGCGGGGGCCTGACCTCATCCGTCCCACTGGCATCACGGGCATCACCATACGAAGGCGCATTTTTCGGGGGCGCGCCCTACATATATCTACGCGCCGGTGGCTCACGCCGTGGCGCGCATCACCCGTGAAGGTGAGTTGAGACCTCTTCGAGACATCGGGCACTTGGCAGGCCCATGCGTGCCGACAAGTCACGTCTCGCCATTGGATCGTTCAACTGACTTTCTTTCTAAGGTAGTTGACCCCATTTGGCCTTGCAGAAACGTGCCTGTCAACGCGTGCATATGCGTCCGCACTACCCCACCGCATGAGCCCTACTATCGGCTCGCCATGACAGCAGCAGGGAAGCACCAGGTGAGCCGCGCGGAAACCTCTCGGCGAGGAAGCCGGCCAGGCCGGGCGGGCATCAGAGACGTGGCCGCCGCCGCCGGAGTCTCCATCACGACCGTCTCCGACGCCCTGAACGGCAAGGGCCGACTCCCGGATGCCACCCGGCGCCACGTCCGCGAGGTCGCCGACCGGCTGGGGTACCGCCCCTCAGCCGCCGCCCGCACCCTCCGTACCGGCAAGTCGGGACTGATCGGCCTGACCGTGACGACGTACGGGGATGAACCTTTCACCTTCACCGAGTTCGCGTACTTCGCCGAAATGGCGCGGGCCGCCACCTCGGCAGCGCTAGCCCGCGGCTACGCCTTGGTGATCCTGCCGGCGACCTCACGCCACGACGTGTGGTCGAACGTCGCCCTGGACGGCACGGTCGTCATCGACCCGTCCGACCAGGACCCGGTGGTCAGCGAGCTGGTCCGGCAGGGGCTGCCGGTGGTCTCCGACGGCCGCCCGGCCGGCTCGCTCCCGGTCACCGCCTGGGTGGACAACGACCACGAGGCCGCCGTACTCGGCATCCTCGACCATCTCGCCGCGGCGGGCGCCCGCCGGATCGGCCTGCTCACGGGCACCACGACGGACACGTACACCCATCTGTCCACCACCGCCTACCTGCGCTGGTGCGAACGGGTCGGCCAGGACCCGGTCTACGAGGCCTACCCGGCGCACGACCCCTGTGCGGGCGCGGTCGCCGCCGACCGGCTGCTGGCCCGCCCGGACCGCCCCGACGCCGTCTACGGCCTCTTCGACCCCAACGGCACCGACCTGCTCGCCGCCGCCCGCCGCTACGGGCTGCGCGTCCCCGACGACCTGCTGCTGGTGTGCTGCAGCGAGTCGACCGTGTACGCCAACACCGAGCCGCCCATCACCACGCTCTCCCTGAAGCCGCGCCGCATCGGCACGGCGGTGGTGCAGCTGCTCATCGACGCGATCGAGGGAGTGGAGTCGGACCAGCCGGTCGAGCAGGTGATACCGACCGAACTGATCGTGCGTACCTCCTCCCAGCGACGCCCGCAGCGCACCACGGTCAGCCCGCCACGGGCACCGGAGGAGGAGTAGCACGGACGCCCCGCACCCACGCACGGACGCCCCGCACCCACCCGCGGCCGCTCGCTACGCCCGCCCGGCGGGTCCGTGCGCACACGGGAGCGGCCGACGCGCCTGCCGGATGTCGTCGAAAGACTGCCGGCAGGTGAGCGGCCGGTGGTCGAACCCCTGCCCAACCGGGGCGAAAGCCGCATGGAACTGGAGTCCCGCTCCGATTCACCACCCCTGGGTCATCACACGGCGCGACGGGCATTCCTATGATGGGCCCACGACACCGCGGGCCGCTGCGACCAGGCAGTCCGAAGCGGTGCAGATGCGGCGCGATGGTGGAGGGGTCTGATGACTCAGGGGGCCGGTCAGGGACCCGAGGCGGAACGGACGGCGACGTTGCGCGACTTCCGGGTGCCCGCGTACGTCAACGAGACCGGTCCGTACGTCCAGAGCACCCACCCCGGCGACGTGGCCCCGGCGCTCGACGAGCCGTACCCCGACGGATATCCCGAGGGGTACACGCCGACCCAGCGCGACCTGCCGGTCATCCACCGTGGCGACACGCTCCAGCTGCCGGTCGACCCGGCCGCCGATCCGGTCGCTCAGACGGCGGCCGGTCCGGGCCCGCTGTATGTCGTCGGGGACGTGCACGGTTACTTCGACGAGCTGATCGGCGCGCTGCGGGAGCAGGGACTGATCGACACGGACGGGCACTGGTGCGCGGGCACCGCCCGGCTGTGGTTCCTCGGCGACTTCACCGACCGGGGTCCGGACGGCATCGGCGTCATCGACCTGGTGATGCGGCTGTCCGCCGAGGCGGCCGCGGCCGGCGGCTACTGCAAGGCGCTCATGGGCAACCACGAGCTGCTGCTGCTCGGCGCCAAGCGGTTCGGCGACACCCCCGTCAACTCCGGGGCGGGCACCGCCACCTTCCAGGCGGCCTGGCTGCTCAACGGCGGTCAGAAGACCGACATGGACCGGCTCCAGGACCACCACCTCCAGTGGATGGCCCGCCTGGACGCGGTCGAGGAGGTCGACGGCTATCTGCTGGTCCACTCCGACACCACCGCCTACCTCGACTACGGCGACTCGATCGAGGCGGTCAACGACACAGTCCGCGAGACCATCACCCGTAATGACGCGGACGAGGTCTGGGACCTGTTCCGGAAGTTCACCAAGCGGTTCTCCTTCCGCGACGAGGGGGGTGCAGACGCCGTCCGTTCCCTTCTCGATACGTACGGCGGCACCCGCATCGTTCACGGGCACAGCCCGATTCCCTATCTGCTGGGGGAAGTCGGCTCCGAGGACGGCGAGGAGACCACCGGCCCCCTGGTGGAGGGACCACACGTCTACGCGGACGGCCTGGCCATCGCCATGGACGGCGGAGTGACCATGGCCGGAAAGTTGCTGGTCAGACAACTTCCGCTGGACAGCTGAACGTTCGGCACGCTGTTCTGTACCCCGATGTCACACGCGGGCCACCCCCAATTTCCGGCAACCCCCTGTCACCGCGTGCCTTAACGGCTCTACCATCGGTTTATCCGTAGCAGGCTCCCCTCCGTTTCTGCCCGACGGCTCGCCGGCGTGCGAGCCCCAAGCCCTACGGAGCATCGGGGGATGCACATGAACAGCGTTCCGCAGCACCTGCACAGCGAGGACCGCCAGGAATACGAGCGGATCCTCGATGAGGCGCTGCGCTCCGCCCCTTACCGTCCCGAACTGGCCGGTGCCGGCCAGCGTTTGAACACCGAACAGCTGCGCACCATGGCGCTCAACGCCACCGCACTGATAGCGGCGGCCGCGGCGGCTGAGTACCAGCACTATGTGAAGGTCCGCGAGGAACTGCGCAACCCGGCGCGGTCCACCCCGGCCACTGTCCACGAGTCCGACTCCGCGGAGTCGGCCACGGGCGGTGCGATGGGGCTCGCCACCACCCTCGGCGAGGCCGCCGAGACCACCGGCGCCGGCGGCTTCGCCCTCGCCCTGGTCCTGGCGCCCGTGCTCGCCGGTACCGCCGCCGCGATCTTCCTGCTCGTCGGCTACGTCCTGAAGATGCTGGACCCGGCCCCGGCGTTCGCCCAGACCATGCTCACCGCCGGCTGGGTCTTCGGCGTCGTGACCGCGGCCGCCATCCTGATGGCCGGCGCGGGGCTGCTGCTCACCGCACTGCGCAACAGTCCCTCACTGGAGGCCGGAGCCTACGGCGAACCCGGCGGGGAGGTGGCCAAGGCCCGGGACGCCTGGCGGGACGCCCTGCTGGAGCGCGGCATCCTGCCCTTCCTGCGGGAAGGACTGGCCACCGAGCCCGGCACGGCCGAACTGCGCCGTACCACCCCGTCGGGTCCGGGGGGCCGGATGCCGCGCCTGGGCTACGACCGCCCCGGTTTCAGCACCGATGACGGCACCGCACCCGCCTCCCGGCCGAGCTTCACCAGCCCGGACTACACCAGCCCGGACTTCGGAGGCCCGGAGCACCAGCCGGAATAGCCCGGCTTGCGCCCCCGCCGGGGGCGCAAGCCGGACACCCCGTCCACGCGAACGCGTCGTCCCCGGTGGGTGAAGGCGAAGGGGGGCCAGGTACACCCCTCGTTCGGAGGGCAGTCCCATTCTCCGGCGCTTCTGGATCCGGTTGGCTGGTGATCGTCACCGACCAGGACGCAGAGCACCGGGGGATTCGAACATGCAGATGCCGATGTCGAAAAAGGCCAGGACCGCCGTGCTGGCGGCAGCACTGCTCGCGCTGGGCTCGCCCGCGGTCGCGACCGCCGCCACCGCCGGGCACACGGCCGCAAGGCACTCGTACGACCAGGACGCACTCCGGCAGGACCTGGCAGCCGTACGGAAGGCCGGGGGCGGCGATGTGAACGTGCTGGCCAGGGTGGACCGAACGAACGGCGCGCCACTCATGGCACGCATCGGCACCCGGACGGCCGGTTCCTCGGCCCCGATCCCGTGGAACTCGCACTTCCGCGTGGCGAGCACGACGAAGACGTTCGTGGCGACCGTGGTCCTGCAACTCGTGGCGGAGAAGCGGCTGTCGCTGGACGACACCGTCGAGCACTGGCTGCCGGGCATCGTCGCGGGCCACGGCAACGACGGCACCCGTATCACCGTCCGCGACCTGCTCCGCCAGACCAGCGGCCTGTACGACTACGTCGACGACCCGGAGATCCAGGACCGGTTGATCAACCACTTCGACGAGAACCGCTACGACGCCACGCCTGCGGCCGACCTGGTCGCGGTGGCGATGAAGCACCGGCCGGTGTTCGTGCCCGCGCCGGGCGGGGCCACCCGGTGGGCGTACTCCAACACCAACTACCTGCTGGCCGGCATGATCGCGGAGAGGGCCGGCGGCGCACCCTGGGACGCGCTGGTCGAGCACCGGGTGATCGCGAAGCTGGGGCTGCGGAACACCTCCGTTCCCGGGCTCGACCCCTACCTGCCCGACCCGCACGTGAACGCGTACCTGACGACCGCCGACGGCAAGCGTCTCGACGTCACCGAGCACAGCTTCCAGCACACCGCGGACTCCGGGGTGGTGAGCACCACCGCCGACCTGAACACCTTCTTCCGGGCGCTGGCCGGTGGGAAGCTGCTGCCGGCCGAGCAGTGGCGCGAGATGCGGCGGACCGTCCAGCGGACCGACGACCCGGAGGACGTGGCGGAGATGCCCGAGGGCACCTACGGTCTCGGGCTGCGCCGGATCCCGCTCTCCTGCGGCGGTTTCTACTACGCCCACGAGGGCGACGGGGCGGGTGTCAACACCCGCCCCGCGGTGAGCGCGGACGGCAAACGCGCGGTGACCGTCTCCCTCACCACCACTACCGCGCCGCCGGATCTGGCGGCTCTCAACCGCGCGACGGGCGCCCTCGTCGACCACGCCCTGTGCGACAAGCCCGCGACGAGCTAGGCGGTTGCGACCTCCGGGCGCACGGCCGCCGCCGATCGCCGGCCAGGGCGGGGGCGCTGCACCCGGGGCCGTCGCCGGTCTCCCGGTGCAGCGCACCGACGGTCGATGTCAGTCCGCGATCGGCAGGTACACCCGGTTCCCGCTCGCCGCGAACTCCTTCGACTTCTGCAGCATCCCCTCCACGACCTCCTCGGCAGACGCCCCCTCAGCCGCCGCCCCACCGAACCGCTCTGTGATGCTGTGGCTGATCTTCATCGAGCAGAACTTCGGCCCGCACATCGAGCAGAAGTGGGCCGTCTTCGCCGGCTCCGCCGGAAGCGTCTCGTCGTGGAACTCGCGTGCCGTGTCCGGGTCCAGGGCGAGGTTGAACTGGTCCTCCCACCGGAACTCGAAGCGGGCGTCGGACAGCGCGTCGTCCCACTCCTGCGCGCCCGGGTGGCCCTTGGCGAGGTCCGCCGCGTGGGCGGCGATCTTGTAGGTGATCACGCCGGTCTTGACGTCGTCCCGGTTGGGCAGACCCAGGTGCTCCTTGGGCGTGACGTAGCACAGCATCGCCGTGCCCCACCAGGCGATCATCGCGGCACCGATGCCGGAGGTGATGTGGTCGTACGCCGGCGCGACGTCCGTGGTCAGCGGGCCGAGCGTATAGAACGGAGCCTCATCGCAGATCTCCTGCTGAAGGTCGATGTTCTCCTTGATCTTGTGCATCGGGACATGGCCCGGGCCCTCGATCATCGTCTGTACATGGAAACGCCTGGCGATCCGGTTGAGTTCCCCGAGCGTGCGCAACTCCGCGAACTGGGCCTCGTCGTTGGCGTCCGCGATGGAGCCGGGGCGCAGGCCGTCGCCCAGCGAGTACGTGACGTCGTAGGCGGCGAGGATCTCGCAGAGTTCCTCGAAGTTCTCGTACAGGAACGATTCCTTGTGGTGCGCGAGGCACCAGGCCGCCATGATCGAGCCGCCGCGCGAGACGATGCCGGTCTTGCGGTTGGCGGTGAGCGGCACATACGGCAGCCGCACCCCCGCGTGGACGGTCATGTAGTCCACACCCTGCTCGGCCTGTTCGATCACGGTGTCCTTGTAGATCTCCCAGGTCAGCTCCTCGGCCCTGCCGTCGACCTTCTCCAGGGCCTGGTAGAGCGGCACCGTGCCGATGGGGACGGGGGAGTTGCGCAGCACCCATTCGCGGGTGGTGTGGATGTTGCGCCCGGTGGACAGATCCATGACCGTGTCGGCGCCCCAGCGGGTCGCCCAGGTCATCTTCTCGACCTCCTCCTCGATCGAGGAAGTCACCGCCGAGTTGCCGATGTTGGCGTTGACCTTCACCAGGAACCGCTTGCCGATGATCATCGGCTCGATCTCCGGGTGGTTGACGTTGGCCGGCAGCACGGCCCGTCCCGCCGCGATCTCCTCACGGACGACCTCGGGGGAGACGTTCTCGCGGATGGCCACGTACTCCATCTCCGGGGTGACCTCACCCCGGCGGGCATAGGCCAGTTGTGTGACCGCCTCGCCGTCCCGGCTGCGACGCGGCTGGCGCGGGCGGCCCGGGAATACCGCGTCCAGGTTGCGCAGCCCACCACGCGGCGAGGTGTGCTTGACCCCGTCGTCCTCGGGACGGACGGGGCGGCCCGCGTACTCGGCGGTGTCCCCGCGGGCGATGATCCAGTTCTCCCGCAGCGGCGGCAGACCCCTGCGGACGTCGGTCTCGACGAGCGGATCGGTGTACGGGCCGGAGGTGTCGTAGAGCGTGACCGACTGCCCGTTGGTGAGGTGCACCTGACGGACCGACACCCGAAGGTCGGGGCGCGAACCCTCGACATACCCCTTGTGCCAGCCGATGGACTTCCCGGCCCCTGTGGACGGTTCACCCGCAATGGGCTGTTCGTCCTGACTGAGGGCAGGCGTGCGTGCGTCCTTGTTGGTCATGAGACCTACTCCCTACGCCGGCATTACCCGGTAACAGGTTCGGCGGTCGACGCAGCGGCTTCCGTCGGGCGGCGTTTCCTGTGAAACATCACTCGTTCCACGTGAAACATCGCGAATACGGAGGTCAGCGCCCTCTCAGCCCGGTGCTCCGAGCTCCCGCGTGTGCAAAGGTGCCTCCACGCTAGCGTCAATTCGGGCGCGGTGAACAGAGGGCCCCTGCCGTTCTTGCGATGATCGGGCGGTGACCACGACACAGCAGCACCCCTATCCGCCCCCCGACCCGAGGCGCGGCAACGGTGCCGCACAGGGCGGCGGAACCGGCCACGGGGGCCATGGTGCCGGTGACGCGCACGACCACGGGCAGGGCCACCCGCACGACCAGGGGCACGCCCACAGTCACGACGACGGCCATGCCAACGGCCACCCGCCAGGTCGAGGACCCGGGCAGGGCGGTTCCGGGTCAGGCGGCGGGCACGGTCACTCGCACAGCCATGGCCCCGCCGCGCCGGTCTCCAAGCATCTGCGCAAGGTCATCGCAGCGATCCTCATCCCCTTCACCGCAGCGGTCGTGGCCGGCCTCGTGGTGCTGTGGCCCGGCGGCGCCCCGGCACACGAGCGCACCGGCGTCGGCTTCGACCGCCAGACACAGCAGGCCACGGTCACCAAGGTCGTCCCGGTCAGCTGCAAGTCGGTCAACGCCTCCGGGGGCGGCTCGACCGGCGACACCTCCGCCGCCGAGGGCAGCTCCGCCAAGCAGGAGGAGGACGGCACCTGCAAGAAGGCGACGGTCCGGGTCGACACCGGCAAGGACAAAGGCCGCACGTTCACCGAGATCGTGCAGCCCGACCAGTCCCGTCAACTGGATGAGGGCGAGAAGGTCGTGGTCGCCTACGAGCCCTCGGCGCCCAAGGACCTGCAGTACTCGGTCACCGATGTGAACCGGAAGCTCCCGATGGCGCTGCTGGCCGGGATCTTCGCACTCGCCGTCGTCGTGGTGGGCCGGCTGCGCGGTGTGATGGCGCTCGTCGCGCTCGCCGTCAGTTTCATGGTGCTGACCCTGTTCATCCTGCCGGCGATCCTGCAGGGCTCGAATCCGCTGCTGGTGGCGGTGGTCGGGGCGAGCGCCATCATGCTGATCGCCCTGTACATGTGCCATGGCCTGTCGGCCCGGACCTCGGTGGCGGTGCTGGGCACGCTGGTCTCGCTGTGCCTGATCGGCGTCCTCGGCTCGGAGTTCATCGACTGGGCCGCGCTCACCGGCAACACCGACGACAACACCGGCCTGATCCACGGCCTGTACCCGTCGATCGACATGAGTGGTCTTTTGCTGGCCGGCGTCATCATCGGTTCGCTCGGTGTCCTGGACGATGTGACGGTGACCCAGACCTCGGCCGTCTGGGAGCTGCACGAGGCCAACCCGACGATGGGCTGGCGCGGGCTGTACCGGGCGGGCATCCGCATCGGCCGCGACCACATCGCGTCCGTCGTCAACACCCTCGTCCTGGCCTACGCGGGCGCCGCGCTGCCGCTGCTGCTGCTCTTCTCCATCGCGCAGAGCAGCGTGGCGACGGTCGCCAACAGTGAGCTGGTGGCCGAGGAGATCGTGCGTACGCTGGTCGGCTCGATCGGCCTGGTCGCCTCGGTACCCGTCACCACGCTGCTCGCGGCCCTGGTGGTGTCGGCCGACCGGCCGGGCACGGCGACGGTCGCGTCCGTGGAGGCCCCGGCGCGCAGCGGGCGAGGGCGGCGCCGGAAGCGGTGAGGGCGCGGTGGGCGGCACATGACGGCGCGCACGAGGAGAAGCGTTCCGCCGCCGCCCAGGGACGCGCAGAAGCGTTCCTGCGCATCCTCACGCGGCTCGGCGGAGCGGCTCACGCCCCGTGCCGTAACGCTTCAGCCCGCGCTCTGCTCCTCGGCCAGGATGCGGTCCAGAGCCTCGTCGAGATGGGCGTCGAAGTCGGCGAGCGCACCTTCCTGGCCCAGCGGCACCAGCTTGTCGGTACGGTCGAGAAAGGCCACCAGCGGTGGTGCCGAGGACCGGAAAACCGCCTGGTCGCCCCCGACCTGAAGCCTGATCAAAACCTCGCCCAGCACCTCGGAGTCGGCGGGGGCGATATGCACATCGCCCTCCCCGCACGGCCGGCCCACCCCGTCGATCAGCAGCTCACGGCCGAAGGCCCAGGTCACCGGCGCGTCCCCGGGCAGATGGAAAGTGAGCCGCACGGCATACGGATCACAGGTCTCGTAGCGCAACTCCACGGGGATGCGGAAGGAGAGCTCCTCCGAGACGAGAAAGCTCATCATGACTTCTGCTTGTACGGACTCGCGCATCGCCTACCCCGTCATATGACACCGACTGGCCGGGTTTTATCCCTTTGATGGTGGTCAAATCTTGCTGAACGTACACAGCAGATCACAAGGAGTGAGTTTTCAGATACTGATAGCGATCGCCAGGGATCCCAGATGCCGACCCACCTCCGCCTGCAACTGGCGTGCGGCGGGCAGCAGCCGGTCGGCCTGGTGGAGAGGGAGGGAGATGGCCACCGTGGCCGCCGTGGTGCCGACGGTGATGGGGATCGCCGCGCACACCGTGCCCAGCGCGTACTCCTGGCGCTCCACCAACGGCTCCATCCGCCGCGTCCGTTCCAGCCGCCGCAGCAGTGCATGGCTGTCACGGACCGTGTACGGGGTGAGGGCCTGCAGGGGGTAGCGGTCGAGATGGTCACGGCGGGCGTTCTCGTCCAGCTGGAAGAGCAGACACTGGCCGATGGCGTGCGCGTGCGCGGTCTCGCGGAAGTCGGCCCACTCCTCGACCGCCGGGGTGCCCGGGGAGTCGGACACGCACACGACCTCGATCTCGCCGTCCCGGTACATGGCGTAGTACACCGGCGCACCGATCGAATCCCGCCAGTGGGCGAGGGTGTCGACAACCACGCTGCGACGTTTCTGCTGCGCCCCGCTGCTGCTCAGCCGCTCCGCGGCCTCACCGAGGAAGAACAGCCCCTTGTCGCGGCGCAGATAGCCCTCGTGGACCAGGGTGCGCAGCAGGTGGTAGGCGGTGGGCAGCGCGAGGGCGGTCTCGCGGGCCAGTTGTTTGGCAGGGGCGCCGTGTTCGTGTCCGGCGACACACTCCAGCAGGCGCATCGCACGCTGCACGGAGCCGATGAGAGTGGCCGAGTGCGGCTGTGCGGGGTCGGACGAGGTGGCCGGCCGTTGCACGGGGGGTGTGCCGGACCGGCGCTGGGTGGGGGGTGGTGAATGTTCCGTGGGGGCGGAGGTGGCATCAAGCGTGGCCAAGGGTCACTCCCGGAGCGCGAGGGGGTCAGCGACTCTAACCGTCCGCCACCGCTCCCGGTCGGCCCGTGCGGGAAACTTCCCTCCCCCGAGGGAACCGGCGATTCCTGTTACCGGTCACCGATTCCCACGGTCCTCACCAGTCGCTCTTCGATGAGGAGTTCGACATGAACTTCCGCACGATGTAGATCAGTCCGCCGACCAGCGCCACGAAGATCAGCAACTTGAAGAGCAGGTAGGCCAGGAAGCCGACGATGGAGCCGATCAGGCCGCCGAACACCACCAGCGCGATGACCGGCACCGCGATCCACTTCACCCACCACGGCAGACCCGTGAAGATCTCTCGCATTGCCCTGCCCTCTGCTTTCCCGTGCGCTTCGGCACGTACCGTCGGTCTCGTGCGCGCCGCACGATGCGATGTCCTGCACTCGATGCTAGAGCCGCGAGGGGGTCGTCCGGAGGCCCCTGATCCCTTGTCCTCCCCTGACCCTTCCCCTAGGGAACCCCGAGGGGAAGGTCACGCCTCGGGGGGAGAGAAGACGACCAGGACCCTCAGATCCTCGCTGATGTGATGGAACTTGTGGGCCACCCCGGCCGGCACGTACACCACACTGCCCCGGGCCACCTGCGTGGTCTCCAGGCCGACGGTGATCGCGGCGCGGCCGCTGACGACGAAGTAGACCTCGTCCTGGTTGTGCGGCTTCTGCGGGTCCTGCTCGCCCGCGTTCAGGGCGTAGAGGCCGACCGACATGTTCCGCTCGCGCAGAAACTGCAGGTACGCCCCGTCGTTGGCGGCGCGTTCCGCCTCCAGTTCGTCCAGCCGGAATGCCTTCATCGCCGTTGTCCGCCCTCGCCCCACTGCTCGTATCTGATCTCGTCTGCCACGATCAGACACATGAAGAATTTCGTAGTCAAGACGATCGCCAACGCAGGCGCCCTGGCCGTCGCCGTGTGGCTGCTCGACAAGATCACTCTGACCGGCGACAGCACCACCAAGAAGGTCTGGACGCTGATCCTGGTCGCCCTGGTCTTCGGCGTGGTGAACTTCCTGGTCAAGCCGATCGTGAAGATCCTGACCTTCCCGTTGTTCATCCTCACGCTCGGCCTGATCACCCTGGTGGTCAACGCGCTGATGCTGCTGCTGACGTCGTGGGTGTGCGACAAGCTCGACCTGAGTTTCCACGTGCAGGGGTTCTGGACGGCCGTCCTGGGTGGCCTGATCATCTCGATCGTGTCGTGGGCCCTGAACATGATCCTTCCCGACACGGACTGAGCGCCCGATGACCTACCGTGTCTGCTTCGTCTGCACCGGCAACATCTGCCGGTCCCCGATGGCCGAATCCGTCTTCCGTGCCCGCATGACCGAGGCCGGGCTCGACGACCGTGTCGAGGTCGACAGCGCCGGCACCGGCGGCTGGCACGAGGGCGACGGCGCCGACCCGCGCACCGTCCGCGTCCTCCAGGAACACGGCTACGACGGCGATCACACCGCCCGCCAGTTCCAGGCGTCCTGGTTCGACCGCCTGGACCTCGTGATCGCCCTCGACTCCGGCCACCTCAAGGCCCTGCGCCGCCTCGCCCCCACCGTGGAGGACGCGCAGAAGGTGCACCTGCTGCGCTCCTACGACCCCGATGCCGCCGACGACCTCGACGTACCGGATCCGTACTACGGCGGTCCGGACGGCTTCGAGGAGTGTCTTGAGATGGTGGAGGCGGCGAGCGAGGGCCTCCTCGCCGCAGTACGCGACGAAGTGGAAGGAACAGCGGCATGAGCGATTCCAGCTCCGAGTCCGGCCTCGCGACGGGTGAGGGCACACGCGCGGTGCGCGCGGGACTGCCCGAGCCGGTCAAGAACGAACCGACCCTGCCCGGCCCGGTGTTCGCCGCACACTTCCATCTGCCGGGCGAGGTCAGCGGGCCGTACGCCTACGGTCGTGACGAGAACCCGACCTGGACCCATCTGGAGCGCGCCATCGGCGAGCTGGAGGCGCCCGGCGAGGACGTCGAGACGCTGGTGTTCGCCTCCGGCATGGCGGCCATCTCGGCCGTGCTCTTCTCTCAGCTGCGCGCCGGCGACGTGGTCGTGGTGCCGTCCGACGGCTACCAGGTGCTGCCCCTGGTCCGCGCCCAGCTGGAGGCCTACGGCATCGAGGTGCGCCCCGCGCCGACCGCCGACGACGCCCAGCTCGACGTTCTGGACGGGGCGAAGCTGCTGCTGATCGAGTCGCCCTGCAACCCCGGGCTCGACGTGTGCGACATCCGGCGGCTCACCGAGGCGGCACACGCGCGTGGCGCCCTCGTCGCCGTCGACAACACCCTCGCCACCCCCCTCGGCCAGCGGCCGCTGGCGCTGGGCGCCGACTTCTCCATGGCCAGCGGCACCAAGCAGCTCACCGGGCATGGGGACGTCCTGCTGGGGTACGTCGCCGGCCGGGACACGGAGGCCATGGCCGCCGTACGCCGGTGGCGCAAGATCATCGGCGCGATCGCCGGGCCCATGGAGGCCTGGCTGGCCCATCGCTCCCTGGCCACCATCCAGTTGCGGGTGGACCGGCAGAACGCCACCGCCCTGGTGCTCGCGGAGGCGCTCCGCCGGCGGCCGGACGTGTCCGGGCTGCGCTACCCGGGGCTGCCCGACGACCCCGCGCACAAGATCGCCTCGCAGCAGATGCGGCGCTACGGCTCGGTGATCTCCTTCACGCTGCCCACACGCGCGCGTGCCGAGCGTTTTCTGGAATCGCTGCGGCTGGTCGAAGATGCGACGAGTTTCGGAGGGGTGCGCTCCACGGCCGAGCGGCGGCGACGCTGGGGCGGGGACGACGTACCGGAGGGCTTCATCCGGCTGTCGGTCGGAGCTGAGGATCCCGAAGATCTGGTGGCCGATGTGCTCCGCGCGCTCGACGAGTCGGATCAGTGACCGGATTACGGACGGCCGCGCCGACCCGACTACGTATAACGGACGGTCCGAGCCTCCCCCCTCGTGGCTCGGACCGTCCCGGCTCTCGCGCGCCAAGAACCGCGCGACCAAGGCTAGTTGACTCTGCGTCAGTGTCCAATCACTGTAGGGACAGAGACCTATCGACTTATTTATAGTTGGGGACCTGTCCCGAGGGCCGGCGAGGGGCAGGGCGAAAAGAAGGGTGAACGATGGACCTGGCCTTGCTACGGACCTTCGTGACCGTGCACCGGGCCGGCTCCTTCACCCGCGCCGCGGCCCTGCTCGGACTCTCGCAGCCGGCCGTGACCTCCCAGATCCGCACTCTGGAAAGACAGCTCGGTCGTCCGCTCTTCCTGCGGCAGGCCCGAGGGGTGACCCCGACGACCATCGGCGACGAACTCGCCCACAAGGCCGCCCCGCACCTCGACGCGCTCGTGGAGATAGCGGAACGCGGCCTCGACGACGACTCCTCGGTACGTACCCTGCATCTCGCCGGCCCGCCCGAGTTCACCGCCGAGCGAGCTCTCCCCGCCCTCTCGGAGCTCGCCGGCGACGACGGCCAGGGATTCGCGCTGCGCGCCTCCTTCGGCACCGCCGAGGAGACCCTGGAGGGGCTGTCCGCCGGACACCACGACCTGGCCATCAGCACGGCCCGGCCGCGTGGCGCCCTGCTCACCGCCACCGCCCTCTGCGACGAGGAGCACGTACTGGTCGCCGCTCCCCGCTGGGCCGAGGAGATCGGCACCGGGACGGTGGGCGACAAGGGCGCGCCGGTCCTGGAGAACCTGCCCGTCGTCGAGGTCCATGAGTCGCTGCCCTTCGTCTCACGCTACTGGGGCTCCGTCTTCGACGCCCTGCCGGCCGCCTCCGGCACGGTCGTCGTGCCCGACCTACGTGCCGTCCTCGCCTGCGCGGTCGCGGGCGCCGGCCTCGCCGTACTGCCCCGCTATCTGTGTACGGCCGCCCTGGACCGCGGCGAGGTCATGGCGCTGCACGAGCCCGCGGTACCCCCGCTGCGGACCTACTTCCTGGTGGTACGGACCGGCACGCTCGCCATGCCGCATGTGGCGCGGGCACATGAGTGGCTCCACCACGCGGCTGCGGACTGGGGCTGAGCTCATCAGGCGGAGTTGACGCGATCCAGCCGTACGGTGGGGCTTCGCGATGTTTCACGTGGAACCAGCTGGGCCACATTTCTCCCATGACCGTCCGACCCGTGGTCAAGCGCACCGCACGTGCCGTTCTCCTGGATGGCGACGACCTGATTCTGATCAAGCGCACCAAGCCAGGTGTCGATCCCTACTGGGTCACTCCCGGTGGCGGGGTCGAACCGGAGGACACCACTGTCGTCGACGCCCTTCACCGCGAGGTGCACGAGGAGCTCGGCGCCAAGATCATCGATGTGGTGCCCTGCTTCGTGGACACCGTGGAACACATCGGCGACAGCGGCAGCACCACCGGTGTGAAGGTGCAGCACTTCTTCGTCTGCCGGCTGGAGTCCATGGACCCCACCCTGCGGCACGGCCCCGAAGTCGAGGAGCCCGCCGGCGAGTACGAGATCGTTCGCGTCCCCTTCACCCGTGTCGGGATCGCCTCCGTACACCTCGTGCCGCTCTCGCTGCGGCACTACCTGGACGGGAACATCGAGGGCGTACGGGCCATGCACGCCCCCGACCTCGGGTGATGGATCAGTCGCCGACCACGACCAGCTCCTCGACCGAGTCATGCCTGATGCGGTGCGCCGGGATACCGACGTCCCGCAAGGCGTGCACACCGTTGCGGATCATGCCGGGCGGACCCGAGAGATAGGCGTCGTACTCACTCCACGAACCGTAGGCGCGGATGGCGTCGGGGAGCTGGAGATGCGCCTGCTGGTCGACGACCGCGCGGACCGAGAGCCAGGGATGGCTCTGCTGGAGCCGGAGCAGGGTGTCGATGTCGTACAGGTCGTGGTCGGTACGGGCGCCGTAGAACACCTCGACCGGGCGGCGTGCGCCGCGCTCGGCGATGTCCTCCACCAGGGCCTTGATGGGGGCGATGCCGGTGCCGCCGCCCAGGCAGAGCAGTCCGTTGTCCTTGGAGTGGTCGACGGTCATCGAGCCGACGGCAGGACCGAGACGGATGACGTCACCGGGGCGGGCACGGTGCACCAGCGCGTTGGAGACCCAGCCCGCCGGAACCGCCTTCACATGGAAGGTCAGCAGCCCGTCCGAGCGGGGGGCGGAGGCGAAGGAGTAGTGCCGCCAGACCCGCGGCCACCAGGGCGTCTCCATGCTCGCGTACTGCCCCGCGAGAAAGGGGTACGGCTGGTCCGGGCGGACCGTGAGCACCGCGACGTCCGCGGTCCTGAGGTCGTGGGCGACGACCTGCGCATGCCACCAGGCCGGTGCGCGCAGTTCGTCCACCGACGCCGCGTCGATCATCACCTGCGACATCGTCGTGTACGCCCGCACCCAGGCCGCCTCCGTCTCCGGGTCCCAGATGCCCGAGGCGTACCTGCTCAACGCACCGATGAGGCACTCGCCGACCGCCGGGTAGTGCTCCGGGCGGGTGCCGTACTTGCGGTGGCCGCGGCCCAGGTTCTGGAGGTACTCGACCAGGACGGGCGTGTTGTCGATGTGCTCGGCCGCGGTGAGCAGTGCCTTCAGGAGCCGGTCCCGCTGGGTGTCCATGGCGGCCGGGAACAGTGAACGCAGTTCGGGATGGCGCACGAAGAGCAGTGCGTAGAAGTACGAGGTGACCTTGTCGGCTATCGGACCGACCTCGGCCATGGTGCCGCGGATGCGGATCGCGTCCGGGGAGGCGTCCGTAGTCGGTTGTACGCCGCGCTGCGGTGGGACGCGCTGTTCGAACGTGGGGGGCATCGGCTGCCCGGCTGTGGGGGTGAAGGGGCCGGAGGCCGCGTACTGCCCGGCGGGGGAAGCCTGGGCGGGGTTCTGGAGGCGGGCGGGCTCCTCCGTCGGCCGTATTCGCTCCCGGGCCTCTCCGGACGCGGGAGGGCGGCTCTGGGGCGTTTCCTGCCATCCACCCGGCGCCGCGACCGGTTGTTCGGCGGCGGGCTCGACCGGGGTGTTGCTGGGGGACGTGAACCAGCTGCTTCCGCCGGCCCCGTCGTTGCCCGCCGACGTGGTGGTCGGAGCATCCATGGTGTGCCTCGCCTCGAACATCTTTCGGTCGGTCTGCGCACTTCACTCGGAAGGTGCTTGTGTTCCCCCGTTGACGGCTGGCTCTTCCCGGTCCGGCCTGCGGCCGACACGGCCACATTGAACCGCGCTTCCTTCGCGTACGGACAAGTAAGGCGAAAGTGTGACATGGACCGCAGTCACTCCCGCCGGACGTCTCATCCGGACGGGAACCGGAGTCGACCCTACCGGCCGTCGCTCCGCGCACAAGTCCCCCCTGTCTCCCCCACGAATCCAACAACGGGCGAACCACAAGGTCTCTCAACTACCTGGTGCCGCGCGCCAATTCATAGGCATCCCATAGATCCCGGCCCGTGTAGGAGTACGTTGCGAGACCGGCGAGATGTCCGTCCGCATTGACCGCCACGGACACCGGAACCACGGCGAACAACTCCCTGTCCGACATCGAATCTCCGTAGGCGACGCAGTCTGCCCGGCCGACCCCGAACTCCTCGCACAGGCGGTCGGCGATGGTCACCTTGGCCGCAGGATCAAGGAGGCCCGCCGGATCCACCGGCTCGACGAAGGGCACCGCCGGGAAGCGCGATCCGAAGGCGGCATGGGCTCCCCAGCCCAGTAGGCGCTCCACGAAGAACGAGGGCGAGAGCGAGACCACGGCGCAGTACTCGCCCGCTGCCCTGATCTCGGCCCAGACGTCCCGGATACGAGCCAGCCAAGGCGCTCCGTCGAATGCCGCGGTGACATGGGCGTCGGTCAGCTCGGCCCAGAGGGAGTACACGCGCGCCGCGTACTCCGGCGGGGCTATCCGTCCTGCTGAAATCGCCCGGTCAAGCTCCACCGTCTGGGCTTCCAGGCCGAGTTGACGGGAGATCTCGACGGGGGCGGAGGTGCCGTGCAGCAATGTGCCGTCGAGATCGAAGAGATGAAGTCGCGCCATGGTCCCGAGGCTAGTGGGAAGGGATCAGCGCTCGCCGGGGAGGTCTCGGGCAACGGCCATGGGGCGATGTTTCACGTGAAACGTCCCCCGCCTGTCCAGGGACTGTGCTCAGGACTACGGCATGGCCAAAAGCGCGTGTGTCTACCTGGAAACAGGTGGACGCCACGGGTGCCGGTCGGAAAGCCTGACCTGCGTGCCCACTCCTTCCGTCGCCTCACTGCCCATTCGCCGACTGACGCCAGGCGATCTCACCGCCTGCGCCGACTTGTCCGAGGATCGGGGGTGGCCGCGCGAGGAACACAAGTGGCGCCTGCTCCTTACGGCCGGAAAGGGATACGGCATCGACGACCCAGGCGGAGGCCTGGTCGCCGCCTGCGTCATCACGGAGTACGGCTCGGGCGAACGCCCGGATCTCGGTGCGATCGGCATGGTCCTGGTCGCCGCACGGCATTCCCGTCAGGGTGTCGGGCGCCGGCTGATGCGCCACATGGTCTCGGTGATGGGAACGACTCCCCTGACTCTGTACGCGACGCCGTACGGCCGTCCGCTCTACGAGGAGCTGGGGTTCAAGACAACGGGGCACTCGGAGATGCTGACCGGGCCCTTCACTCCCGGCGGCCCCGAGCCCCGGGTGGCGACACGGGCGGCCGCGGCCGAGGACCTCGGCTCCATCCTGCGGCTGGACGAGGAGGTGTTCGGTACCGACCGCACGCCTCTCATCGCCCGCCTGCCCGCGTTCTCGGACCAGCTGCGGGTGGCCGTGGACGGCGGGCAGGTCGTCGGCTATGCGGCCGCGTGGCCCAACATGGACACCCATGTCGTCGGGCCGCTGATCGCCCGGGACACGGAGACGGCGAAGTCCCTCATCGCCTCGCTCGCCACCCACACGGACCGCCCGCTCCGCACCGACATCGACATCCGGCACGAGGAACTGCTGGGATGGGCCAAGGAGCGCGGGCTGGCCTCCGTCACCATGAACTCCGTGATGACCTATGGCATCACGGAGTTGCCGGGAGACTGGACGCGGCGGTTCGCGCCGCTGACGGTGGCAGCGGGCTGAGGGACCCACGGTACGTCAAACGCCGGCCCCCTGAGGGAGCCGGCGTTCCGCGCTGATCCGAGTGCGGTCAGACAAGTGCCCGTACGGCGTCCGTGGCGAAGCCGTGGTCCTGGTCGGGGGCACCGCCACCGACGCCGACAGAGAGGGCATGGGCGGGCCGGGAGGTGCCCCGTGTCCCAGGGCAGGGCTCGGTCGGTGCCGGACCCGTAACTGTGGCCTTGCGGCCGTCTCAGTGGTGGACCGACTCCCGCTGCGCTGCGGGTACAGCGCCGGCGGCCACGGCGCTCGGGGCGCTGTCGCGACGCTCCAGTGCGGCCGACAGGAAGGCGAGGAGCAGGGCGGCCGCGGCGAGGGCGGCGCCGACCCAGTTGGGGGAGGTGTAGCCGAAGCCCGCGGCGATCACGATGCCGCCGAGCCAGGCGGAGAGGGCGTTGCCGAGGTTGAAGGCGCCGATGTTCACGGCCGAGGCCAGAGTGGGGGCACCGTGCGCCTGGTCGAGGACGCGCTTCTGCAGCGGCGGGACGGTCGCGAAGCCCAGGGCACCGATGAGGGCGACGGTCACGGCGGCCGCGATCTTGTTGTGCGCGGTGACCGTGAAGAGGGCGAGGACGACCGCCAGGGCACTCAGCGACACGTACAGCATGGGCATCAGGGCGCGGTCGGCGAACTTGCCGCCGACGAGGTTGCCGCCGACCATGCCGAGACCGAACAGGACCAGCAGCCAGGTGACGGAGCCGTCGGCGAAGCCGGCGACATGGGTCATCATCGGTGCGATGTAGGTGATGGCCGCGAAGACCCCGCCGAAGCCGAGGACGGTCATCGCCATGGCGAGCAGGACCTGGGTGTTCTTGAACGCGGCCAGCTCGTGCCGCAGGCGCACGCCTTCCGGCTTGGGCAGCTCGGGCACCAGCTTGGCGATGCCGGCCAGGCCGACGATGCCGAGGGCGGCGACGATGCCGAAGGTGACGCGCCAGCCGACGTGCTGTCCCACCAGGGTGCCGAGCGGGACGCCGACGACGTTGGCGACGGTGAGGCCGGTGAACATCATCGCGATGGCGCCGGCCCTCTTGCTCGGGGCGACCAGGTCGGCCGCCACGACCGAGCCGATACCGAAGAAGGCGCCATGGGCGAGGGAGGCGACCACGCGGCCGATCAGCATGACGGCGAAGGAGGGGGCGACGGCGGACAGCAGATTGCCCGCGATGAACAAGCCCATCAGCAACATCAGCATCCGCTTGCGCGGGACCTTGGTGCCCAGGACGGTCATCAGCGGGGCGCCCATCACCACACCGAGCGCGTAGCCGGTCACCAGCAGGCCGGCGGTGGGGATGGAGACCCCGAAATCGCCTGCGACCTCGGGCAGCAAGCCCATGATCACGAACTCGGTCGTTCCGATTCCGAAGGCCCCGATCGCGAGGGCCAGAAGCGCGAGAGGCATGGGGGGTACACCTTCCCAGAAGATTGCAGGTGCGCTTAGCGTGCGTCCACATTAATTGCATGCGCGGGCTATATGCAACCGCTGGATATTGCGAACCTGCTCTATCCTGGTGTCAGCCGCTCCGGGACGGAGGAACACGCCAATGACAGCGACAGACCCCGCGCTCACCGCCCTTGCCCAAGGCTGGTGCGCTCTCTCCCTGCTCCACGGGAGGATCGAGGCGCACATCGAGCGCGCCCTTCAGGGGAAGCACGACCTGAGCGTGCGCGAGTACTCCCTGCTGGATGTCCTCAGCCGACAGCACGACGACGAAGGGGGCCATCTGCAGATGAAGCAGGTCGCCGACGCCGTCGTCCTCAGCCAGAGCGCCACCACCCGGCTGGTGACGCGCCTCGAAGACCGGGGCCTCCTGGAGCGCTACCTGTGCCCGACCGACCGGCGCGGCATCTACACGAACGTCACCGAGACGGGGCTGCGGCTGCTCGAAGAGGCTCGCCCCACCAACGACACCGCGCTGCGCGAGGCCCTGGACGAGGCGGCCAGGAACCCGGAGCTGGCCCCCCTGGTGCGGGTCGTGGAATCGCTGAACGTGCCCGCATAGGCTGCGGGCATGGGAGATCTTGACATACGTGCCGCGGTCGCCGACGACATCCCGGCCATCGTGGGCATGCTCGCCGACGACCCGCTGGGCGCCCGGCGGGAATCACCGGACGACCTGACGCCCTATCTCAGCGCCCTGGAGCGGCTCAGCGCCGACCCCAACCAACGGCTGGTGGTCGCCGTACGCGAGGGCCGCGTCGTCGGCACGCTCCAGCTGACGATCATCCCCGGGCTGTCGAGACGCGGCGCCACCCGGTCGATCATCGAGGCCGTACGCATCCACGCAGACGAGCGCGGCGGCGGACTGGGCACCCGGTTCATCGAGTGGGCGATCGAGGAATCTCGCCGTCAGGGCTGCCAGTTGGTGCAGCTGACCTCGGACGCGTCACGCACCAGCGCCCACCGTTTCTACGAGCGGCTCGGTTTCACCGGCTCGCACGTCGGCTTCAAGCTTGAGATCTGACCATCGGGCACTGATGACGCACCCGAGCCGGGGGGGGGGGGGGGGGGCCGGGCAGCCGCCCCCCCCCCCCCCCCCCCACCCCAACCCCCCCCCCCCCCCCGCCGCCCACCCCCCCGGCCGC